>NZ_DATJPM010000062.1 GCF_035506375.1 Methanocella sp. | reverse complement strand
GGACTTGCACAAGGATTATTAAAGTGCAGGTGACAAGATTATTAAGCCATGTCCGATAAAAAAGCGAGAGCCCGCTTCGGCCTGAGCGTATTTTCCTACACGCCTGGCGCCCGGGTAAAAAAATTCCAGAACCTCTCCATCATAGGCCTGGACATCATCAAAAAGCATGGCATTCGGGCGTTTTTAGGTAAGTTCAAAGGCTGGCTGTTTAAAAGATCGGTGGATACCTCAAGGGTCCCGCTGCTGGATATCCCCATAACTTCGGGCAGCCGGTATAGCGTGGAAAAATCCCTCGCCGGCAGGTTCCTCTTTCCGGCGGATAACCTCTTCGAGGTAAGGCTCTACACCCTGGGCAGAGACGATAATTGCAGTGCTACCCTTTTAATTCGCGATGGAGCAGGACACCTGTTACGGGAAACATCGCTCGACAGCCCGTCGATAAAAGAAAACGGCTACACTTCATTCAATTTCGCTCCCATAAAGGGCAGCCGCGGGAAGACCTTCAATTTCAAGCTGATGGTAAGGGATGGAAAGCTCGCCGTATCCTATGATAGGTCATACATCTCCGAAAGGCTGGAGCTGCTTTACGACGACACGTCCCTGAAAGGCGCGATCGGCTTCCAGGCCTTCGGGAACGCTGGCAGGAAGACGCTATACGATATATGGATCTTAAAGAACGAGCCTGTGGCCTCAGAGCTGGAGAGGCATCGAGATGTATCTAAAAGCTTTAATTACCGGCCGAAGGTCAGCGTTGTTACTCCCGTTTATAATCCCGAGGTTGCCTGGATAAAGGCGGCCGTAGAATCGGTGCTGGCGCAAACGTACGATAACTGGGAGCTCTGCCTGGCCGATGCATCCACGAAAGGCGACGTTAAGGAATGCCTTCGCAGTTATGCGAGTGAAGACTCAAGGATCAAGGTCAGGTTCCTGGAGAATAACCTCGGTATCGCGGCGAACTCGAACGAAGCCTTATCCCTGGCGACGGGTGAATACGTGGCGCTCCTCGACCACGACGACGAGCTGTCACCGGACGCGCTGTATGAAATCGTCAAACTCCTCCAGGACCACCCTGACGCCGATATGATCTACAGCGACGAGGACAAGATCGATATCGGGGGCAACAGGAGCAGCCCGTTCTTCAAGCCCGACTGGTCCCAGGATACCTTTTTATCGTACATGTACACCTGCCACGTCGGAGTCTACAGGAAAAAGCTCGTGGACGAGATCGGCGGATTCCGCGAAGGCTTCGAGGGAAGCCAGGACTATGACCTTACTTTGCGTATCATAGAAAAAGCAGGCAAAATATGCCACGTGCCCAAGGTCCTGTATCACTGGAGGACGACTCCCGGCTCTACTGCCACTGACCTGGATAAAAAAGGATATGCGCATACGGCAGGGGAAAAGGCGATCACGGATTACCTTAGAAGGAACGGCATAGATGCAGTAGTCGAGGAGGGCGCCTGGCCGACCTCATATCGAGTTAAGCGCAAGATATTGTATTCTCCCCTGGTCAGCGTCATCATACCAACAAGGGATAATGTGGATGTGTTGAGGCGATGCATAGACAGCATAATCGGAAAGACCGATTATAAAAATTTCGAGATCATCGTAGTGAACAACGATAGTAAAGATAAAGAAACGTATGGATATTTTGAGGAGCTCCGGGAGAAGAATATCGCCCGAGTCCTTGAATACGACCATCCCTTCAATTTTTCCGCCATCAACGACATGGCCGCGAAGGCCGCCCGCGGGGACGTACTGCTATTTTTAAACAACGATATGGAGGTCATCGACCCCGGCTGGCTATCGGCCATGCTGGAGCACGCACAGCGCAAAGAGGTGGGCGCTGTGGGATGCAAGCTGCTATACCCTAACGGCATGGTCCAGCATGCGGGCGTGATATTAGGCCTAACGGGCGGCGTCGTTGAAAAAGGCGTTGCCGGGCATTCGCATAAATGGTATATCGGCCCCGAGCATGGCTACTTCGGCCGCGTGGACCTCATCCAGGACGTCAGCGCCGTGACCGCCGCCTGCATGATGGTCCGGAGGGACGTCTTCGAGGAGGTCGGGGGCTTCGACGAGAACCTCTCCATCGCCTTCAATGACGTCGACCTGTGCCTTAAGATAAGGCGGAAGGGGTACCTCATCGTTTATACCCCATACGCCAGCCTGTACCACCACGAGTCGTACAGCCGGGGATACGAGGATACGCCCGAGAAGATCGAGCGCTTTGAAAAAGAGGTTAAGCTGGTGAGGGGCCGGTGGGGCGGCGTCATCGACGCCGGGGATCCTTATTATAGCCCCAACTTAACGCTGGATCGAGAGGATTTCTCGATCAAGACTTGACATTTGGCATAAAAGCCCATAGGTAAAAGAATGCTTAAAAAATCGGCATACGATCAAATACTATAATGATACGATCGGATACTTATTGCCTATAAAAGACAGGGTCTCTTGAAGACCGGGCTTATAATGCAGCCTGAAGACGATATCGCCCTGATGATCGCCCCAGGCATTAACGAATACCGCGACTGCATTACCTGGTTCCTGCCGGGTGGATTCGATCGAAAAGTAATATGTTTTACCTTTGGAGTCGGGGATCTGCTGGAATTTAAAGCTATGATACTTATTGTTCTGTATATCCCCTGCATTCGCGCTGACCACTGCGATGTCCCCGGATGTCGGCGATTCTTTCAGGTGGAACAGGACCTCATCAGAGCTGGCACGCCCGTTGCCCTGCATCAGCACGTCGACGGAATTTAGGTGATCATACAAGGATGTGAAGGCCTGGCTGATCGTCGTATTTCCATAGATCTCTCCGCCCGGCACGGCCGTCGAGTTATCTGCGAAGTCAATGCTTGCGCACCCGATGGTGGCCACGGCTGCGAGGCCGACAAAAAAACATATTGCATACGGCGCGAACGTGATCAATATCGGGTATACCATATCCGCCAGAGGCCTCTCGCCTGCGGCATCGGACGGCACATCGTCTCGTAACTCCCTGCGAACATGGAGTGCCCATACGACCAATACGGACACGATCAGCGTGGATAATACGATGGCGTAATTTGCTGTAATATCAAAAGTGGGCAAATAATATTGAAGGACCGTATCGATGTTATTGGTCCACATCATGGGTAAAAAGATGAAGAGCGACATCAGGGCGAAGGCAAAAAGGTAATTGAGCCTGTTCCTGAAATTATCGAGCACCAGGAGAATCAAGGGCAATAAGATGAGCCACCACTGGGGATGCGTAAAGACGGCGATGAAAAACCACGCGTATGTGACAAAGCTATAGTAAATAAAGTACCGGCGATCGTTAAGCATTTTTTCGGGGTAATATATCAGGTTATAAAATGAATCATATAGAATTACGATATAACCCAGCAGCCATATGGAGAGCACATGATATGGGGGCAAGTCAACGGGTCCGAGCTGTAGATTTATAAGCCAGCCAGGCTCACCGTTCGTCGACATTTGCAGGAGCGACGCCGGATGTATTAGCCATAGAACAATAAAGGAAATGATAAAAAGAAAAATCGACAATATCAGGTAACCTGACGTCTTAAGCAGATCGTATTTTTTAATTCTCAAGATCAGTATTGAAAAGATCAGGTAGACCGGAAGTAAGAACGCGGCAAATGGCACGTACGAGACCGATAATCCAAGTAGTAAAATACTTAATAGGGCGAGAAGCTCGTCTTTTTCGTTAATGGCTTTTAGGAAGACGATCATCGACAGCAGCATGAAAACGACACAAAAGACCTCGAGCTGTCCCATCACGGCCACGCTGACGAAGGAGAGCGTCCCGAATGCCAGGAGGGCCAGCCATTTATTCTTCAGGCCGAAATAGGATATAGCCACAATAAGAAGTAAGCAGATCAGAAATGGTATGGTGCACCACACCTGGAAAAAGGCGGGCACGAGGCTAAAATTGGTCGTCCAGGAATGAAGATCATAGCCAAAGATCTGCGAGCCCAGGGCGATCCAGGTTCCCTGCAGGATATAGAATGCGCTGGGATAATAAACGGGGACCTGTCCGGTAAAATCAAAGCCGTACAGCGAAAAAGCCTTCGCTTTGTAGTTCAATATCCAAAAATCGCCGTGTTTTGGAAGCGCCGCTGTAAGGCAGTAGATGATCGTGCAAAGTAACATCACGATAATCAGGATTGATGTACTATTTTGCTTAAATCGGCCTATTATACCCCTATCCATGCTCCGACCCGTTAAACGCTGTTATTTCGATTATCGCCTGAGTTTAAAAATAAACATATATAAATCCTTGGTACCGCAATATTTTTTTAAATCAGTAATGGCAGCCTGGTAATTATTGGTTGAACAAGACAACTGCCAGACAGCTTTCGCCGAAACCCATATGGCCGGATTGGAGTACTTTAATAAGTAAATATTCAATAAATCCCTGTTGGCATAATATTTATAATATCAACGGGAACTGTATGTTAATTTCATCGATGATCGTGAGCTTATGGCCTTGAAGATCGTAGATCAGGAATTTAGTGAGCAGGGCAATACCATACGCTATGGTTTAGTTCCATGGGATTCCCAAATATTCGGGTTCACTATCGTCGAGGCCTCAGGCATAGAGATCAGCAATATGGAAAAATTCGACATTTTGATATCTTCCTTTGAGCGCCGCCTGAAGGATTTAAATTGCAGGATGGTATGTGTAAAGGTCCCTGCGGTAGAAAAGGAAATATTCTATAAGCTGCAGAAGGGCGGTTATGTCTTCATCGAAGAGACGATCCAGCCTTATATCGGCGACCTGCGGAGACATGATGCCAGATATAGTGACCTCGTGGGGAGCCCGCTGGCCGGTGCGACCGGGGATACGATCGAGGCGATAAAGGGCATAGCCTGTCGGACTTTTGTATACGACAGGTTTCATGCGGATAAAGGGTTCTCGGGTGAAAAGGCGTCCGAAAGATACGCTTACTGGGTGGATAATAGCTTCAATTCGGGAGACGACGTATTGTATCTCGACGATGAGGGTGTAGTGAGGGGCTTCTCCATCGTCCATGGCTCGGGGGATGAGGCATATCTGGCGTTGATGGGCGTGGACGAGGGCCGGAAAGGCCATGGATTGGGCATGGAACTTCTGGCTGCCACGTGCCAGCACGTAAAGGACGAGGGCTTTAAGGGATTTTCGACCGTACTGTCGCTGAACAACATCCCGGCGTTAAATCTCTATTCGGAGTGCGGCTTTAAGTTCAAGGACCCGGTATACGTGCTTCATAAATGGATGTAGTGCCATGGCCGAGCGTAACAAATATGCGTTTATCTTCATCGTCCTGGCCATATTGTTCCAGGCGCTCAGCTCCATCTTTAATAAGTACGCGGCCAACTCGCTCACCGGCGTCAGCATCGTGCTGATCTTGACGAATATTTTTTATGTCCTGAAAATGGTATGCCTCATGCTCCAGGCTGTCGTCTGGCAGATGGCGTTGAAAAACTATGAGCTCTCGTTCGCCTATCCGTTCATGAGCCTGGTCAACTTTATCATACTGCTCGCGTCGCTTCTGCTCTTTAACGAGGGCATAACGGCCGCGAACGTGCTGGGATTACTGGCCATCTCCGCGGGGGTATATTTCCTGGCAAAGGACGGTGCTGCCATATGAACGCCTATATCCTGGTGATATTATGCATTCTATTGACCGGGATGGGCCAGCTATGCCTGAAGCTCGGGTCGCATAATAAGCAAAGCTTTTTGGGAATGTATCTTAACCCTTACACGCTTTCTGGCTATGCGATATTGTTTATTGTGACCATACTTTCGGTGCTGGCGTTAATGGGCATCGACCTCAAAGTGTTTTCCGCCTTTATGGCCTTGAATTACGTTGCGATCACTTTACTGTCTGTCGCCGTTCTCCACGAGCCTCTCAGTAAAAACAGGATCATTGCTATCGTACTGATCGTCTTCGGCGTGGCGGCCTTTAACCTGTAGTGGGCCTAGATCCGCTTTACTTCTATGGGATTTTCCTTTAATGGGGCGCCATCCTTGCCGCGAGCTCCCGGGTCTATTGATTCTCTTATCACATACTGGGGGGTCCTGTTCTGCGTCAGGTATATACGACCGATGTATTCGCCGATCATTCCGAGCGATAGCAGTTGTACGCCCGAGAATATCAGGGTCGAAACGATCAGCGACGCCCATCCCTGGACAGGCACCAGGAAGAATATAGCTCTCACTATGATCACGGCCGCTGATAAAAATCCTACCAGGGCAAAGACGATCCCGATATAGGCAAAGAGCCTCAGGGGAAGTATGGAAAAGTTCAAGAACCCGTTCATCCAGAGGCTCAGCAGCTTTTTTATCGTATAATTGGAGCGTCCGTTTTCCCTCTCCCGGTGCTCCACTTTCACCGTGCCGATGTTCCGTGTGATGCGCAGGATCAGCCCGTCTAAATAGGGGTATGGCGCATCGTACCTGACCATTTCCTTTACCACAAAGGACCGGATGATCCGGAAGCTGGAAAACCTTAGCCCGCGGGGCTTGCCGATCATAATTTCCATCATCAGGCTATTGGCCATGCTCCCGGCGTTCCTGAAGAAGCCCTCGTTTTTCGGGTATTCCCCGTAAACCACGTCATGGCCCTTATCGATCTCGGCGATGAGCTTGAATATTTCCGCCGCCGGATGCTGGAGGTCGTCGTCCATCGTGACGGCGTACTCGCCTTTTGCATAGTTGAGGCCCGCCATGGTCGCGTTATGCTGGCCGAAGTTGCGGGACAGGTTCAGCGCGCGAACGTTATCGTATTTTCTCGAAAGCCCCTCGAGTACCTGGAAACTCCTGTCCGTACTCCCATCGTTCACCAGTATGATATCGATATCGAGCATTGGCCGAAGCTGCAGCTCGAGCTGTCCGACTAGCTCTCCGATAGTCTTTTCCGAGTTGTAGACCGGTATGACGATGGATATCCTGTGTTCTGGCATTTTTACACGACTTCCTCTTCGATGGCTTCCCTGAGCGCTGAAATTACATACGCGAACTCTTCATTCGTCATGCCCGCGTACATTGGCAGCCGTAATAATCTTTTGCTCACGCTTTCGGTCACGGGCAGATCTCCCGCTTTATACCCCAGCTTTTTCCCCATGGGCGAGGAGTGGAGGGGCAGATAATGGAATATCGCGAGGATGCTGCGCGCCCTGAGCCGCTGCATGACTGCGTCACGGGCGCTTGCATCATTGAATAAGACGTAATACAGGTGGGCGTTATGCTGCGCGTAGCCCGGCACGATCGGTAATCTCAGCGATCCGCTATTCTCGTACGGCTTGAGCGCCTTGTTATAGGCGTTATAGATCCTGAGCCTCTTACGCTGGATCGTGTCCAGGCTTTCAAGCTGGGCGTATAAGAACGCGGCGAGAATATCGCTCGGCAGATAGCTGGAGCCGATGTCGACCCAGGTGTATTTATCGACCTCGCCCCGGAAAAACTTACTCCTGTCCGTGCCTTTCTCTCTCAGGACCTCCGCCCGCTCGATGATTTTTTTATCGTCCGTATTTATCAGCAGGGCGCCGCCCTCCCCGCAGGAATAGTTCTTTGTCTCGTGGAAGCTATAGCAGCCGAAGTCGCCCAGCGTTCCGAGGTAGCGGTTTTTGTACCGGGCGTTCACGCCGTGCGCGGAGTCCTCGACGACGGCGAGCCCGTGCTCCTGGGCGATCTCCGTGATCTCGTCCATTTTGCAGGCGACGCCGCCATAATGAACGGGGTAAATTGCCCTGGTATTTGGTGTGATCTTGCGCCGGATATCGTCGGGGTCGATGTTCATAGTGCTCTCGTCGATCTCCGCGAAGACGATTTTTGCCCCGGCGAGCAATACGGGATTTGCCGTCGATACGAACGTGAACGAAGGCAGTATGACCTCGTCCTTTTTCTTAAGTCTAAGTAAGTATGTCGCCAGTTCCAGGGCGCCCGTACAAGACGTGGTCATTAATGCTTTTTTCGCGCTAAAAGTCGTTTCGATGAATTCGTTGACCTTTTTTGTATAATGGCCATCCCCTGCGATAGTATTACCGGAATGGAGCAGTTCGCTGATGTATCGAAGCTCGTTACCCGCGATATATGGCCGGTTATATGGGACGATCATTTTTCCCTCAACTCGATGTCTCAACAGTCTATTTTTGTGCCTTTCGCTCGAGGCCCAGTATTTCCCGCGCCTCTGCAGGCGTAGCGATATCCCTTCCTAGTTCGTGGGCCATCCTGACCGCCCTCTCGACCAGGCCTTTATTCGTCGCGAGCTCTCTGGTCTCGTAATTATAGTATATGGAGTCCTCGATGCCGGTCCTCACGTGGCCGCCCATCAATATGGCGGCGGCCGTGATCTGTGTCTGGAACCTGCCAATACCGGCTGCGGACCAGGTGCTGCCGGGCGGCAAGGATTCGACCAGGTAGGCAAGGTCCCGGAAATCTGCCGGCATGTCCCCGAGGGAACCTAATAAAAGATTGAAGTGTAATGGCGTTTTCAAATAGCCTTTCCTGGCGAGGTATTTTGCCGTATTGATGAACCCCGGCTCGAATATCTCGAGCTCCGGCTTTATTCCCCTGTCGTTCATAGCGCATGCCAGCCGCCGGATCGTATCCATTGTGTTGATGCTAGGGTTAATAGAAAAGTTCACGTGCCCCATCATCAGGCTGGCCATGTCAGGCCGGAGGCTCAGGACCTCAGACCGATGGCCGATATCCATGTCCATCCTTCCGCTCGTCGACACGCAGATGATGATGTTGGGGCACTTTTCTCTTATCAGTGAAATAATATTACCATAAACCTCTTTAAGGTAGGTGGGGCGGCCTTCGCCATCCCTCGCGTGCAAATGGACTACCGAGGCGCCCAGACGATATGCCTCATTCGTATCTTTCGCGATCTCTTCGGGAGTAATGGGCACGTTAGGCGTGTCACCACGCGAAGGGATCATGCCGGTCGGCGCTAGCTGTATGATCAATTTCCCGGCTGGTTGTCCATTGATGTATACCATTTTTCCCCTCTACACGACAGCTATACTCTATTCATTTTTCCTCAATATCTTTGCCGGTACGCCGACAACGACCACGTTGTCCGGCACATCCTTGACGACGACCGACCCCGCGCCAACCACCGAGTTGGAACCGATGTGTATCCCATCGATGACCGTAGAGCCTATGCCGATCATCGTCCTGTTCCCTATCCAGACACGGCCCGCTATAGCGGCTCCCGGGGCCACGTCTGAAAAGTCGCCGATCTCCGTATCATGGCCGATCGTCGAGGCCCGGTTGACCCGCGTGAAATTCCCTATCCGGCTGTTGGGGCCTATAACTGCATGGGGGGAAATTAGGGCGCCTTCGCCGTAGCGGACATTGGAGCCCAAATACGCCGCAGGATGCACGAGGGGCGAGAACATGATCCCATAGTTACGCTTGAAGTCGGCCAGGACCTGGTCCCTGCCGTCGAAGAACCCGTAAAAATATTTTTCATCCGGCCGGGGCTTAAAGTCCGAAATCTCAATGACCGGGACGTCATAGCCAAATAGCGCTATTCTCCGTTTGAGGTCTTCCCACTGCTTTTCGGTTGGATTAATATTGTTGATGATGGCGCAGATCCTGTCCTGCCTGGCATGGATGATATCGGCTATATCGCTGAGATAATGGCCGAACCCGAATATGCCCCATCGCTCCAAAACGCTAACCCCGGCAATTGTGATATTAAAAATAGTATCATGGGGTTAATAAACATATTGCAATCATATCTGCCCTTGGCAAGGCGGATTCGATACTATCACTTTAATTCCAGCCTGACCTTCATTAAATTAAAGAACATCGAGGGCACGTACTTGAAGCTAAAAGTGCTCCCCTTGTCGTCCTTCCATACGACGGGCACCTCTTTTATTTCGCAGCCTGCATTCTTCAGTCTCCATAGCAGTTCCACGTCGAACTCGAAGCCCCGGCATTCCATTAATGGCGCCACCTGATCGATGTACTCCTTCTTGAAGACCTTGCCCCCGCACTGGGAGTCCCGGATCTTCAGGCCGAAGATGACGCGGGACAACATAAAATTAAACACCTCGCTGGCGAACCGCCGGAAAAGATACTGGCCCTCCATAATCACGGATTCTCTGGACTTGCGGTCGGCGATGACGCATCCCGCTCCCGTCCTGTCCATCTCGTCCAGTAAGCGTAAAAACTGGTCGACCTTGAGCGAGTTGTCGGCGTCGGTGAAGCCTACGATATCGCCACGGGCTGCCTTGAAGCCCTCCAGCACGGCGCCGCCCTTTCCCAGGCGGTGGCCGAACTCCAGCACCTTCCCGTATGGCCCGGCCAGCGCGGCGGTGCGATCGTTCCCGTCGCAGACGACGATCAGCTCGAACTCCCTGCCCGCGGCCTTCAGACCCTCGCTGTAATCCTCGAGGGTCGTCTTTATCCTCTTCTCCTCGTTGTACGCAGGGACGATGACGCTTATCAATCCGGATTCCTCTAAGCTTCATCTACCATAATTAAAACAAGTATATTAACCTTGTCTATTTCGTACTGTGTTGAATTACTCCTTTATTTTTAAGTTTTATAAGGGCATATTCAACACAGCATAATTTTTCTTTCATTTTATTGTAGTTATCGTTTTAGCCACGGCCATTTTAACTAATATACGGACATGGCCACAGAAAGAGAAAAAATGCTGGCGGGGGAACTTCACAATGCCAGTGACAGCGAGCTTGTAGCCCTTCGCATGAAGGCACTGCGCCTGTCGTTGCGGCGGGCAACCCCTGTAAAATACTAACTAAAGCGACTATAGGCTCTTCAGAAGAGCTTCAGGCTCTTTAAAAAAGCCTCGCCCTCTTTTGACCCGAACAACGGCGGGTCCCAGGACTCCTCGACCTCCGTTCTCCTCACGCGGACGTTCTCCTTTTTTCCCTGGTCGAAGCCCCGCTTGACGACCATTTTTTTGTAGATGAACACGCCCTTCCGCTGCCACGCGGGCGTCTCGTTCAGGTTCACGCCGCGCCGCCACATCATCTCGTGGATGTCCTCGAACTTCATGCCGCGCAGCTGCTTCGACGCCTGCGGCTCCGCCAGGCCCTCCCTGATGAGCATGTAAAAGCCGTAGGACTGCATGTGGTTGCGCCATGCCTCCGCCTGCCGCCACTGCAGGTAGCCCGCCACGTCCTCGTAGTGCAGGGGAACGACGCGGGCGTCGAAGGCCAGGGGCGTGCTCAATTTTAAGGCGAGCGTCAGGGCGCTGGACAGGAACGAGGGCACCACGGAGTCGAGCTTCTCTACGCGGCCGTCGAAAGGAAGATCCTTAAAGAAGATGTTGAATTCATCCGAGAACGTGTACACCCAGAGCGGCCCCAGGCCGCTGGACTCCATGAGTGCGCGCCCCGCGGCCATCATCGCCTTCTCGAACTTCAGGTCGTAGGGCTTCTTAAATCTGAGCCTGGCCAGTGACTCCTTGAAGTTGCGCCCGTCGGCCCGTATGACGACAGGCGGCAGCGCCCGGATATCCTTATAGATCTCCTTTACCTTGAATCGCTCGTCTGCCATAGGCCACCAAATAACATTATATTTATCTATCGGTATTGTATATTACCATTTTTCATCAGCCGCGATCGCCATGTCCGTGAACATACTTAACAATGTAAGGCTGCCCTCGTATGACCGGAGGCTGTGGGTCCTCTTTTTCGGCATGGCCCTAAACCAGTTCGGCATGTCCATCGTGATGCCCTTCATTTCCATCTACCTCTACTACTACCAGGGAGTTTCGGCGGGCCTCGTGGGGTTCGCCATGTTCGTCTCGTCGTTCGTGGGGGCCATCTTCCAGTTCGTAGGCGGCGAGATGTGCGACCGGCTGGGCCGTCGTTTCACCTTCATCCTGGGCCTGGCGATCCTCATAACCAGCTTCCTGCTGCTCGGGTGGGCGGTCGGCGCGAAAGCGAATTACGGGCTCTACCTGCTCATCCTCTGCATGACCCGAGTCGCCACCGGGCTCTTCCGCCCTATACCTAATATCATCGCCACCGACCTGGTGCCTTCGGAAAAGCGCCTGGAGACGTTTAGCCTGTTACGCATCGGGCAGAATGCCGGGTTCGCCTTAGGGCCCATGGTGGGCGGTTTCATGGCGCTCCTGTCCTACTCGTCGATGTTTTATTTCACGGCCATCACCAGCAGTATCTATCTATTCCTTGTCGTCTTTTTCATCGGCGATACGCGAACGTGTATGCCGGCACGGCGGTTCAGGCTGACGGACCTGCGCAAAATACCGGACGACAGGCCGTTCATGGTCTTCTCCGTCCTGGTGTTCCTCGTCTCAATCGTCTACTCGCAGATGTACTCGCCGCTCTCCGTTTACTCGAAGGGGTTCGTGGGGCTCTCGGAGCCGGAGATCGGCATGCTCTTCGCCATCAACGGCATCATGGTCGTGGCGGCGCAGTACTTCGTGACCAGGCTCACGGACCGCTACCGGCTCACCCTGTCCATGGGCATCGGCGTGATGCTCTACGCGCTGGGCTTCGGGCTCGTCGCGTTCTCTCACAGTTTCCTGATGCTGGCCTTATGCATATTCATCGTCACGCTGGGCGAGTTAACGTACATGCCCCCGCAGACGACCCTTACGGCCAACCTGTCCATGGAGGAGAACCGCGGCCGGTACCAGGGCATCAGCGGGCTGACGAGCACCCTGGGCTTTGCGGTCGGGCCGCTGCTGGGCGGAATACTCCTGGACCACCTGCCGGGCATGTACGTGTGGCTCGTCGTGGGAGCGGCAGGCGTCGCCTGTGCTCTGAGCTTTATTTACTTAAAAAAGCTGGTGCCGCCAGACAAGAATGGCTCGTATATTCTAGAAGACTAATGCTTGACAAGACCCTCTAAGAAAGGCTAAGTTGCTCGAAGACTTTTTCAGCCTCAAAGTAGCTCGAAGCTGGCTCTAAGCTCTCTAAGACTAATTAAAAATCGTTGGTGCTGCCTGGTGTAGCCCTGGTGCCGCCTGGTGATATAAATAATATTGGTGTGGCCTGGTGTAAACCTGGTGGGGTTGAAACTCTTGTGCTAACAAGCGGCACCAAGTTTACACCAGGCCGCACCAATATTTTTAAAATATTTAATAATGTATTCGTGTCGCTTCTGGCCCGCTTAGAGTAACCTCGTGGCTGAAATCGTATTCGTGCATTCTTATTATTTTTAAAGGGTATTAACTGGCTGAATAATTACGATTGCAATTAAAAAAGGAATGGGTCGAGGTCGAGGAGCTTATATCTCTTCGGCTTCTTCGCCCTTCTCGCCGAGACTGACGTTCGGCTGCCTTATGATGACGATGTCGCCCGCGGCGAGCACCCACCTGTACGGGATGATGACGCCCTTGGTCTCCACGTCGAACAGGTCCTTGTTGACATTACCCAGCGCCAGGCCGGAGATCTTCCTCTCGTTCGCCTCGAGCTGGACGTCCTGCACCTTGCCCACGTATTTCCCCTTGTCAGTATACACGTTCAGGTCGAATAAAGAGGTTATATCAGCAATCATTAAGTATCCTCTCCCCAACTTATAGCCATATAATGATATATACTTTGTTAGATAATATTAAAACGTTATGGTGTCTTCGCTTAAAATCGGGAGCGTAATGGGCATTCCCATAAAGCTCCATGTAACATTTTTACTCATACTTCCATTTATCGCCTTCGCGTTCGCGACCTCCCCCGCGCCTCTCGGCTTTAGCGGCGTGCCCGACCTCTGGCTTCGCATAGGCCTGAGCCTGCTGGGGGCGATACTGCTTTTCGCCTGCGTGCTCATCCACGAGCTGGCGCACTCGTATGTCGCCGTGCATAACGGCATAAAGATCGGGGGCATCACGCTCTTCCTGTTCGGCGGAGTCTCGGAGATGGAGGACATACCGAGGAATCCCGCGGTCGAGATGCTCATGGCCTTCGCCGGGCCGGCGATCAGCGTCGTGCTCGGCGTGGTCTTCGCGGCCATATACTTCCTTGTGCCGGGAATGCAGAATCCGGGCTCATACGCGGGCACGATGATTGCCCTCCTGGCATACATGAACATCGCCCTCGGCGTATTCAACATCCTGCCGGCCTTCCCCATGGACGGCGGCAGGGTCCTGCGTGGATTCCTGGCGGAGAGGATGCCTTACATCCGGGCCACCCGCATCGCCGTCAGCATCGGCAAGCTGTTCGCCTATATCCTGGCGCTCATCGGCATCCTGACCTGGGCGTTCGGCGGCCTGTGGTTCATCGTCATCGCCCTGTTTATTTACATGGCGGCGGGCGAGGAGGAGCAGGCGACGACGACGTCCATGACGCTGGAGGGAATAAAAGTAAAGGACATCATGACGGCGGACGTGCACACCATGGACGCGAACGCCACAGCTTCGCAGGCCATCGACACGATGTTCAAGCTCAAGCACCTCGGCTATCCAGTCGTGGACGCGGGCAAAATGGTCGGCATCGTGACGCTTACGGACGTGTCCCATGTGCCCGTGGATGCCCGGGCGACGACGCCGGTCCGCGACATCATGACCAGAAACGTTATAACGCTGAAACCCGATGATGATGCGTTCACGGCGCTTCAAAAGCTGTCGACTAACAAGATCGGGCGTCTCGTAGTGATGGAAGGAGACCGCATCGCGGGCATCGTCTCGAGGACGGACATGCTCAAGGCCCTGGAGCTCTATGAAGTGGCCCGGGCCGGAGTAAACTTACCCAACGCTTAAATATAAAAAATTAACAATAAAATTGATAATCATTAAAACTCTTTACAGTACCGGTCGTGAAAAAGTTGATCGAAGGACAGGCGGACACACAGGCTGAAATACGCGTTTCTCAGAATCCTCTGGATAACATCATGCTCGTAGGCACGGCCCACGTGTCGGAAAAAAGCGTTAAGGAGGTCGAGGAGGCCATCGAGGCCTATAAGCCCGACGTCGTCGCGATCGAGCTCGACGCCCGCCGCTACCGCTCGCTGAAGGAGGGTAACCAGGAGAACAAGGAGATACCCATAAAAGAGCTCCTCAAGGGCAACAACCTGGCGATCTTTTTGATCCAGACCATGCTGGCCTTCGTCCAGCGCAAGGTCGGCGCCGAAATGGGCGTGAAGCCCGGCTCGGAGATGCTGGCCGCCATCGACGCCGCCAACGCCCGCCACCTGAGCATAGCGCTCATCGACCGTGACCTGGGCATCACGCTCGCCCGCTTCTGGGCGAAGATGTCTCTCCTCGAAAAGTTACGGATGGGCTACTCGCTCATCCTGGCCTCGCTGGGCATCGGCACGAAGGACATCGACATCGACAAGATCACCCAGGAGGACGTGGTCTCCAGCCTCATCGAGGAGCTCAGGGAATACACGCCCACCGTCGCCGAAGTCCTGGTTGACGAGCGGGACGCGTACCTGGCCCATAATCTGCTCGAGATCGCGAAGACGAAGCGCGTGCTCGGCGTCGTGGGGGCGGGGCACCGTGAAGGTATCCATAAGTACCTTGAGCACCCGGAGACGATCCCCTCCATCGAGGCCATCTCTACCGTGCCGAAGAAGCGGCACATACCCTGGCTGAAGATCTTCAGCGCGCTGATCGTGCTCTCCATTATACTGATATTCGTATTGCTAATTCTTTCGGGCATTCCACTGCAACAGCTATTCGTGGCGCTCGTCGTGCTCTTTATCGTCCAGGGCATGCTATCGGCCCTGTTCGTGGCGGCCGTCGGGGGCCACTGGAAATCGATCGCGACGGCCTTCGCTCTCGCCTGGTACGCGTTCCTCAACCCCGTGCTAGCCATCGGCTGGCTGGCCGGCGTCGTCGAGGCATCCCAGTATCCGCCCACCATGGAGGACCTGAATACGCTGCTGGGCAGCGGAGACGAAGAGGCAGGGGTCGTCGAGACGCTCAAGGGCATGTTCAATAATAAGCTGTTTAAGGCCATCGCCGTAGCCGCCGTGGCCAACGTCGGCAGCATGCTGGGCACTATCCTGGGCGCGGCCATCCTGGTATACTATTTCCACATAACCGACCCCGTGACGCTTCTGCAGTCAGGCATCGGCAACGGCTATCACGCCATCACGGCCCTGCTCGCCTCTATACGGCTGCTATAGCCAATAAGAACGCTCAAGACTTTTCAGCCACACTTAAAATTGTAGCGGTAAAAAGGCTAAGTCATTGCCTTCTTCCGCCCGACCTTTGACACGACGGGCTTCGAGGCTTCCTTCGCCTTAACGGTCGCCTTGCCGTTCACTTCTTTCTTAAGCTCGCCGAAGGTGGCGTACCTCTCGGCGAAGGCGTTGTGGCGGTGTATGCTCTCCTCGTTGACCTGCTTGATGGTTATTGCCGTGTCGTCGCTAAGGTCCGGGAACCTTTGCACGAGGTTTTTGGCCATGGCCCTGACGCAGTCCTCCACGAACTTCGGGTTCTGGTGGGCGGTCCGGACTACATACTCCTCGTCCTGGCGCTTCAGTAGCTCAAACATCCGGCAGCTCATGGACTGCTCTATGATGTCTATAATGGACTCGATGGAGATACGCTTATTCTCGCCGTCCCGGTGGTCGGCGAATTCTATCTTTATGGAGCCGATGCCGCGCTGGTTGTGCGTGGGCATGGGCATATCATCTAAAAATTCCTCGATCTGGCTTTGTTTTACCCCGAGCTTCCGCAGCTTATGCTCGGCCTCGGCCTTCATGATGTCCTGCGCGCAGGGGCACGCCGTCATGGCGATGACCCGGGCCCCGATGCCCTTGCTGATGAGGCCACCCCGGACTGCCACGGCGTCGGCGCAGATGTCGTAGACTTCCTGGCACTCCATGTTCGTCACAGGCGAGCGGCGCTTCATCATGTACTCTCCCTGCATGCTCACTTCGGCACGGGACGAGTACTCGTGCTTGGCCAGGAGTTCCCTGGACACGTCGACGCATAAATCTTCTATCGCGTAGACGGGCTCCTTTATGGCGTCTTCCAGGACCTTGTCGATGACCTCGAGATTCCGGGAGAGGTTTGCGCCCTTACGGTTGGAGGGAAGGTCCACGAAAATGTCGAACGTGGGTATCAGGATGATGGGCCTCTTCGAGCCGCGGGCGATCTCCACCATCTTCTTGACTTCGGTGACGCCCACCTTCGTTAAGCTGATCCTGACGTCGGGGTTGCCGGCTTGCACGTCGGGTAATATCAAGAACATTCACCTATGGGATGTTGTTATAAAGCTGTGAAGTACGATAAGGTTTATCGTACGCAGGAGAAGCCATAAGGTTTGTCGTATGGGTGCCTGACATGCCTTAAAAGACGCGCTTCATTTATTAACTTTGTCTAACGCCAGGCAGTCGCCGAGCGCCGAGGAGATGAAGGCTCTCGCGGCCTCCAGGTCGCCAGGTGTCATTGCTTCCCTGTTCCCTTCCCCCAGCGCTTTATCGACAAGGAGCGACGCGAATTTTTCCCCGAAAATAAGGGCGATGGCCCGCCTCCAGCGACCGGCAAGGCGCTCCACGTCCGAGGCCGGAATATACGGCCGGATACAGTTTCGCTGCCCGCGGCCGGCGAACATGAGCCCGATAAGGCGGGAAAGGTCCCCCGGAGCAATGCCATCCCTGTAGAATGCAGCGACGGCCATGTCGCCGTACTCGTACTTGACCACCAGCAGCTTTCCCCAGCCGTCCTCAATAAGGACTTCGCTGGCCTTCAGGCTTCCCATGCATGCGATGAGCCATTGCAGGCCGGAGTCTTCAGGATAACTGCGCCCTCCCGATGATACGACAACCTTTTCTACGCCCGGGAATAAACCCGTGATGCCCTTTTCCAGAGTGTTATGCCACGAATTAAGGTCGTCAGCCATATGCTAATTCCTCAATCACATTAGTTACAACAAATTATAAATAATATGCGTATTACTTATTTACAATTATAAGAAATTAATTATCGGTGTTAACGATGAGCCTTGCGCGGGATGCACTATTGAGCGTGGACGATGACGGGCCGAGAAAAAGCCTCAAGGCCGGTAATGTAAAGGGCACTGCGGCTGAGCCGCCCGCCCCGAAAGATGAGGAACCCCGGCCTGTTGAGCGCTCCGGCGGCGTGGAAGTGGTTAAAAGCTACAGGATCGACAGCCATTGCAGTGTACAGATCCTCTGGGACGCCATGTCGGGAAAATGCCGGTATGACCTGATCGAGCCCACGATGAACTGCGACGAATGTAAAGTACATGACGCTATCGTTGCCGAGCTGCATAAAAAGCCCCGCGGGGAACTCGAGGCAATGAAGAAATCCGGGGGCCGGAAGCGTATCCGCCAGAAGTTCGAGCGCTTATGCATGGAAAGAAGCGTGCCCGCCTCTCTAAAAGATAAAATGCGGTACTTCATCGAGCGCGATTTCTGGGGCTATAAGAAGATCGACGCCCTGCTCCGGGACGAGAACGTGGAGGACGTGAGCTGCAACGGCTACGGAAGCCCCGTCTACGTTTATATGCCCGAGTACGAGTCTATCCCCACGGGCATCACTTTCAATACAGAAGAGGAGCTGGACGACTTTATCCTCTATCTGGTGCAGAAAGGCGGAAAGTCCATCAGCGCCGCCCACCCCATCCAGGACGTATCGCTGCCGGACGGGTCCAGGCTCAATGGCACCATATACAGGGAAGTCAGCTCCAACGGCTCGACGTTCTCCATCCGTGTGGCTAACCGGACCAGGAGGGCGGCCGAGCTGCTGAGGCAGCGCACCTTTTCGCCCGAGTCGCTGGCATTCCTGTGGCTGGCCATGGAGAACCGGTGCAGCATGGCGTTCATCGGTGGCACGGCCTCGGGTAAGACGGCCGCGCTCAACGCGGTCAGCGGCTTCATCACCGATAAGCACAAGGTCGTCACCATCGAGGATACCCGGGAAGTGAGGCTGTCATCGCAGAACTGGACGCCCCTCGTCGTGCGGGAGGCCGGCGAAGCGCCAATCACCGAGTTCGACCTGCTATTAGCCGCTTTTCGCCAGCGGCCCGAATACGTCATCGTGGGCGAGGTCCGGACGCCGGAAGGCGCCCGGGCCGCGATACACGGCATCAACTCCGGCCACACGGTGCTCATGACCTTCCACGCGGACTCCGCGGCGAGCTTCTTCAACCGCGTCCTGAACGCCCCTTTCAATATACCTCCCCATACAGCCGCCAGCCTCTCCTTGTGCGTCAACCTCGCTATGGTAAACGTCCAGTCCGGGCCCGTCGACATCAAGGTACGGCGTTGCCGCTCGATCAGCGAGATCACAGGAGTCGGCGAGGACAGCACGCTAAAGATCAACGAGCTCTTTGAATGGGACCCGGCCAGTGACCGTATCTCAATGAGGGAGGGGCAATCAGCAGTGCTGGAAAACATTCGCGGCGACAGGGGCTGGGACGACGGCCGGCTCATCGAGGAGCTGAGCTCGCGGGCGGCCGTGTTGCGATGGATCGGCGAAAACAGCGTCGTCGACGAGGCGCGCATCAAAAAGATCGTCGAGTCATACCACCGGGACCGGAAGGGCCTGCTCAGGTTCATTTTGGCGCACCCGGCCTTCGATGGCGACATAACGCTGGGGGATTACGCCTATGATTGAGCCATTCGAGAAGATATCCCGTCCCATGGCTCTACGGGCAAAAGTATCGCGGTCAAACTACGAGAAGTGCAGGGCGGAGAGTGATTTCGAGGAATGGATGTACGGGACCTTGCTCATATCGCTGTCTTCAGCTGTACTGGCCGCCGCCGGATACCTTATATTGCTATTTGTCATGGGCATCGCTTTCGACATTATTACATTAATTCTCATTCCATTCATTTTTATAGGTGCAGCGCTGCTCGCGTACAATGTCCGCGCTTACTCGGTCAGGTCGGCCAGGGATTACCGGGGCTCCCTCATCGACGCGAACATCGTCCACGCCGCAGGGTTCATGCTGACCATGGCAGAGTCGAACGTCCCCCTGAAGAACATGTTCGAGAACATATCGAACCTGGGCGGCGTCTATGGCAGGGATGTCGCGCTCGAGGCGGCCTATATCCTGTCGCTCGTAGAGGAAGACGGCATGGACATAGTGTCAGCCCTGAGACAGGCTCAGGCCACGTCGCCCTCCTTGTCCTGGCAGGAGCTGCTCATCGGCCTCGCCGAGGTCTATGGCAGCGGCGGCAGCCTGAAAGGATACCTCCGGGGCAAGTACGAGGCCTATACCGAGAGAAAGCGCATGGACGTGAGAAGGTTCA
The DNA here is from genome assembly GCF_035506375.1 of Methanocella sp. Taxonomy (NCBI): domain Archaea; kingdom Methanobacteriati; phylum Methanobacteriota; class Methanomicrobia; order Methanocellales; family Methanocellaceae; genus Methanocella; species Methanocella sp. The sequence continues at coordinate 8,085 of NZ_DATJPM010000062.1, read as the reverse complement.
ACGACAGTATGCAGGGGCTGTCGTCGGTCTTCCTGTCGCTCGTCGGCATCGCCTCGATCTTCATATCGCTCATCAACCTGGTGTTCAACATGGCTGGATGGCTGGCCAACGATTCCATCGTGTGGCTGGACGCGCTTATCGTCGTTCCCCTGGGCAGCTTCATCGTCATCCGCATGATGAAAGCCTCGAACCCGGAGGCCTGATATGCAGCTTAACGTCATCCAGCATGGTACGATCGATATATCGGATGCCCGTTTGCTGGTAAAATCGATCGGTCTTCCTGCCGTGACCGCCGCTTCCGCGGCAGGCGGCATGGCTATCGGATGTATCGTGTTCGCGCTCACGTCCGGCATAGACATGGGGCTGTTCGCCGGCCTCCTGGTCTCGCTGATCCCGGTAGCGTACGCACACAGGACCGTGGCCGTCTACGATTCGGATGTGGAGTCCAAGGCCCCGGAATTCTTCTACGACCTGTCCGAGCAGGTAAAGGCCAGCGGCTCGATCGTGAAGGCGCTCAAGCGGGTATCCCGGCACGAGTACGGCATTATCTCCGACGAGGTATGCCGCATGCTGTCCGAGGTGGAAGAGGAAGGCTACGATATCGCCTTCGCGCTCCGCGCCATGGCCTCCAGGGCAAAGAACAGCTATATCGACCGGTCCGTATCGGTCATCGTAGAAGCGCTCACCACAAGCTCCAGCCTGGAGAGCATTTTGAAGGCCGTCGCCTCCGATGGAAGGCTTTCCGGGTCGCTGAAAAAAGAGCGGCAGTCGGGGATCTCCTCATCGATATTCGTCATCTATTTCACGGCCGTTATTTTTTTAGCGGTCACCATGCTCTGCCTCACATCCTTCATGCACCTCTCCAGCGAAATGAGGCTTGCGTCGGGCGTGGAGGGCGTCGTTACCCGGGACTCGGTCATGCCATATTACGTTTTATCCGTCTCCGTAGCCCTGTGCACCGGGCTCACCATCGGGGAGATGCGCGATGCCAGCATATATGGAGGCGCCCGGGACGCCGCTTTACTTCTTTTACTAACGTTCCTCGTGTATGAGCTCGTCATCTTTCCCGGATATAACCTACTGGGGGGTTACGGTATATGATCGACGATCGCGGCGTGTCGGAGCTTATGGGCTATACCGTGATCGTCGCCGTCGTTTCCATCGCCTCGGTGGCATTGCTCGCCGGGAGCATGGGGACGCTTTCCCAGAGCGAAAAGAGCCTCGAGTATAAGGGCTCGATCTCGTCGCTCCGCTTATTAGATAATGTCGTCGCAGGCACTGTACAGTCGAACAACACCTTTGACACGGCATTCGAGATGAGCGTGCCTTCGGGATGCGACCTCGTCATAAGGGACAGGCACGACGATTTTCGATCCGTGAGCATATATTCGGACACAATGCCGCTGGCGTTCATTCCCCTTGGCAGCGCGGCCATAACCTCGCCGTTCAGGTCCGTGACATTCGAGGGAGGGGCGGTCATATCTAACGACACCGGGCTGGCGAATTCGGAAAGAAGACTCGCTATCCACACGGCCGTGCTCCCTTCGGGCAAGAAAGCGCTGTACATGTCGCTCACGTCCATATCGGGGGCGTCATTTATCAGGCACTCGGGCCCCGTCACGGTATACGTCAAATGCAACTCCTCCGCGCCTCTCGCCTGGCACATACCGGATAGCGGCAGCGCCGTGATCTATGTCAGGAGCGGGGACCCGTCCGCGTGGCAAGCGGCCTTCGAGGAGTGCGGGTTCTCCGTTACCCACGAGAGCGGCGCATTAAAAGCCGTCAGCGCCGGGGTGTCGGATATTTTTTGCTCGCGCGCGGAGGTCTGTGTTCATGAATGACGATACGGGCATAGCGATCGTATCCGAGTATGTGGCGCTCCTGGGCATATCGCTGCTGATCTTTACGGCGATATTCGCCGGGCTCGGAAGCTTCAGCAATACGGCCTCCGCCGATGCCAGAGCAAAGTCCGCTTACGATGTGGCGGCACGCGTGGGAGAGCGCATATCCTCGGCAGTAGAAAGCGGGGATTCCGTTGCTGAGGAGGTCGATCTTCCGGGACGCATATGCGGGCAGAGCTACCTCATATACGCCTCGGAAGACGACCGGTCTGTCCACGTGCTCGTAGGCCATGAGACGTATGAGGCGCCGATGATAATTCCTGAAGGTGTTGTGATCGACGGGTTCATGGCAAGCGTGCAAGGCGCGCATCGCATCGTGTATGAAAGCTCATCAAAAACTCTAACGATGGACTAGGTGTCGATATGGCGTTCTCCATCGACTTTGCGGCCGCCTATACGGTGCTGGCGATACTGCTGGTCTGCACCTTCTTCACGGCAACCAACGCCATATCCGCGGGGCTTACAGTAAGCTACGCTGGAGAGCTCGAGCCGCTCGCGGAAGGCATCGGCGACGTACTGCTGAAAGACGCCGGAGACCCCTCTGACTGGTACTTCAGCCCTTCGGCCGCCCGCAGCCCGACGATCATCGGGCTATCTACGGGCGACCCGAACATTCTCTCCACCTACAAGGTCGACGGCCTGTACATGTTTAACGCGTCGGCGCTGAAGAAAGCGGCGGGGCTGGACGATGAAAAAGAGCAGTATGGCTTAAGGCTGGAAATAAATACCAGCGACGGGTCGATCTCCAGGACAGCAGGCTACCCGCTTCCCCCGGACACCAAAGATGTGTGTAAATCGGTCCGCATCGCGTCCATCAAGGATGAGGACGGCATATACAGGGATGCCGTCCTGTATGTTTACCTCTGGAGGAAGGACGTTGGAGCTCAATGACGGGGGCGCCGTCCACCTCATAGAGGCGGCCCTGGCAACGGTGATCGTCATCGGGGCGCTGTATTACGTGAACTCTGCAGCGCCGCTCACACACGCCGGCCGGGATGACAGCCTGGGCCTGCTATCATCCGACATGCTGAACGTCATGGAGTTCAGGGCCGGTTCCATCGAACACCCTTCTCTCGGCTTTACCTTATCTTCGGCAGCGCAGTGGAACGATAGCTCGGACGAGCTATCCGCCGATATTCTTCACACGCTGCCTCCGGGTACTTATTATTTTATGGAGACGCCCTATGGCACAATAGGCCAGAGTCCGGCTACAGGAGCGGATATGTACGTCATGCCCTTTATCGCCTGCGGTGACGCCGGGATTATGCTCGACTGTAAGCTGACCCTGTGGAGGGCTTAAATGGATGACCTGGGCCAGATGATCCTGCTGTCGGCGCTGCTCGCGTGCATTTGTCTCCTGGGCGTCGTGGCATGCGTGGCGGCCGTGAACGATAGCGCTTATGCGGACGGGAGGCATTTATCCGGCGATGGCATGGCAAATATACGCTGGGCCCAGGAATGCGCGCTCCGGCGGACAGCCATATTTTACACTTCCGCTACGTGGGACGGGCGGTTCCATGCCGTCTCGGGCTTTAAGGATGCGGCGAACTCTTCCTCGGGTAACGTGTCGGAGGAGCTTTTAAAACATGGCATATTTTATCGTTTCACTTTTAACGATAGCCTGGCCGCCGAATACGCGGCCGCCCATCCTGACAACAATATGGAAAGCATCGGCGGGGTCCTGGTCGAGCGGAGCGGCAATACGGCGAAGGTATCAGGCTGCGCCTACGATATTAGTGCCGAGGGCCGCGGCGTGTCTTATCGCCTATGCCGCGTAATTACATTCGATTAGCTCGATAAAGCTTTATATCCTAAAAAGCATTCAATCGCCCGCATGCGTTATCTCATCGGCCCCGAAGGCAAGCAGCAATACGAGTCCGAGCCGGAAGGCGTCCCCGTCATCGTCGACGTCCTCCGGGCATCCTCCACCATAGTGGCGGCCCTATCGTCCGGCGCCCGGGAGGTCATACCGGTGGAAGATGCCGACAAAGCCCTTGCACTGGGCAAGGAGCTGGGCGCCGTGACTATCGGAGAGCGCCACGGTGTCAAGATCGGCGGCTTCGACTACAACAACTCGCCGACGGAAATCCTCAGCGCCGACATCAAGGATAAAACAGTGGTCATGACCACCACCAATGGCACGAGGATCATGACCGAGGGCGGCATCATCGGCAGCACGCTCAACGCCGGCGCCGTGGCCGAGCGCATCATGCCCGAGGAGCGGGTTTATCTTTTAGCCACGAATCCCCTTAGCTCGGAAGAGGATCTGAACGCGGCGAGCCTCATCGAGGTCGTGGCCGTCCTGCTGGGCCGGGGCTATTTCATGTACCAGGCTGAGCGTTTTATTCAAAATGATGCGGAGTGCCAGGCTCTGCTTGAAAGGATCCGCGGCTCGCAGGCAGGGCAGAGAGTTATTGGGCTCGGCTACGAGTACGACGTGGACATGATATGCCGGGACATCAACCGTTTTCCAATCGTGCCCGTCTACCGCGACGGCCGTATAACAGTTATTTAATGCCTTCTTATCTGTCGATTTTTAAGTTCACAAAGTTTACTGAGGCACTATTTTCACCACAATGGCAGTAGTTCCGTGTTGTTCTTTAACCGCTGTTCTACCCGATTTTAGTGTAGACTGCCGGTTTGTATCGCTAGTCTTTACTTGTTCAGTCTTCTTGGGGAGCGGGCGCCGCCGGTTGGTAACACGAAAACACGAATGTTTTCATATCCCACGTAAGGGCCCGAAGGCTCAAAGTAGATGCTTTGGCGTTTAAAACACGAAACAAGCGTCTCAAATGGCACGAACCCCTCGAAAGTCATTGAAACATGGAAGAAAGCATAACGATGGAGTCCATGCCGTCCCTCGTGTTTCAAATGCTTTTGAGATTTAGCGCCTTCGGGCCGCTTGTTTCGTGTTTTAAACGCCCGGCATGAAGCTTGGTGAATTCGGGCCCTTACGTGGGATATAAAAAAATTTCGTGGCTTCGTGATACCCACCGGAGGGCTGTACATAGGTCATGAAATGAAACGGTTAACAAGCAAACACGGAACTACTGGCCATTGTAGTGAAAAATAGTGCCTTTGTTAACTTTGTAAGCTTAAAAATATGTAAGCAAATGAGCTTTGCCTGATTATGAGAAACATTATATATCGCTTTATCATACATGATATGCATCTTAAATTTGAGGGACCACATGGAAGTCGAGATCCTGAAAAAGCTCGCCCTCATGGGCGCCGCAAAGGGAAATGTCCGTCTGTCCTCGGCCAAGCTCGGCTCGACCATAGGCATGAGTGCCCAGACGGCCGCCCGCCGTTTGGTGCATTTGGAGAAGCAGGGGTACATCAGCAGGCTTGTCACGACCGAGGGCCAGGAGGTCAGGCTCACGGACAAGGGCGTTTCGAGGCTAAATGCGGAGTTTTTAGACTACCGTAAGATCTTCGAGGACGGGCACGTTCAGCGCATCAAGGGCCGCGTCACGACGGGCCTGGGCGAGGGCCAGTACTACATTTCGCTGGACGGCTACCGGGAACAGTTTAAGGAAAAGCTGGGCTTTGAGCCGTACCCGGGAACGCTGAATTTACAGCTAAAAGAGCCGTTCGCCCACCCTGAGGCATCTGCGATCAAGATCGAGGGCTTTAAGGACGCCACGAGGACATTCGGCGGCGGCAAATGCTACGTAGTCCGGATAGATGGCATCCGGTGTGCAGTCATGAGGCCCGACCGCTCGAGCTATCCCTTGAATTTAGTGGAGATCATCGCGCCCGTGAACCTGAGGAAAACGCTTGGCCTCAAAGACGGGGACGAGGTAGAGGTGATACTTGAATGATACAGGAAGCGATCAAGGCATTACAGGGCGGGCAGCCCATACTCTTATACGACTTCGACGACCGCGAGACCGAGACCGACATCGTGATACCGGCTGAGACCACCACGCCCAAAGAGGTATACCGCCTCCGGCGTGACGCGGGCGGCCTCATCTGCACGGCCATCGATCCCGTCATTTGCGATAAGCTGGGCATCCCTTACATCGTCGACGTCCTCCGCTTCGCGGGCAACTCCGGCAACGGCTTCAAGGCGATCGAATCAATATACGAGAGGGTCGGCGACATCCCCTATGACACGAAGTCGTCGTTCTCGCTGTGGGTCAACCACCGCAAGACCTTCACGGGCATCACCGACAATGACCGTTCCTTAACGATCACGAAGCTGGGCGAGATAACGAAGAAGGCCATGAATGGAGAACACGTAAACTTCGGCGCCGAGTTCAGGTCTCCCGGCCACATGCCCCTGCTCAGGGCGGCACCGGGTCTGCTGAAAGACCGTAGAGGCCAGACCGAGTTGTCGATAGTGCTGGCAAGAGCGGCAGGCATAACTCCCGCCATGGTCATGTGCGAGATGCTCAACGGCGAGACCGGCAAGGCCCTCAAGAAGCAGGACGCCATCGCCTATGCGAAAAGGCATGGCTTCGTCTTCATCGAAGGCAAGGAAGTCGTCGATTACTTCAATCACGAGATGGCCAAAGCAATAGAACCATCAAATGGGAAGGTTCCGCAGAGTACGACGTAACTTTTTAACAATATTTTCATAATTGACGGGGACTTTTTTACTTGCATGTATTTCGGCGGCCTGAATAGCCAGCTAGTCCTGATGCTCTATTAAAGCTGGCGGCAAGGCTAAAATTGCCTTCGAGGGTAAAACTAAAATAAACTTAGAGGTTTTTGGATCATTAATTTCCTCTTTGTCCCGTGGTGATACACGGACAAGGTCCCGGGGGTATACACTGACGATGTTTGTTTTCGCATCGTATGGGCCATGGCCCCAGTGATACTTGAATAAATGGGCCATCATGTTTACATTTTTCATCTTCGTCTGCATGGTGGCTGCGGTTGGCACATCATCGTCAACCCGATGCAAAGCCGGGATGGGTCTCCCGCCAAATCGTACCTTTTCCCAATGATATTTGTATATCGGGGCTACTGCGTTTATATCCTTAATCCTCGTGGACTTCCACGTCGTCGCCACATGATTGTCCTGGCGGATGGCTTTGAAAACATCCTCCTCAAGGGTCTCGGCAGGATCTTTGAGCTTCGGCTCCATCCGACTCTCTTGTTTGTGGTCAAGCTCCATCGGAACGTGATGACTGGATCCTGGAATGAAAGTCTTCATAATCGTGCCGATGATGCCAATGTATACGATAAAAAAGACGAGGTACCAGACGATAATGTATAACGTGTTGGGAATCGGCCCCGGCGCCAGGTTAATGAAAAAAAGACTATGGTAAATAACAACATTCACCACTGCCGTGAAAAAAGCAAGGATTAACATCTTGGCAGGAAATTTAAAGCCAGCGCTGAAAACCACGTAATATGCCCCATCACTGGTATACCCTCATAGAATAAAAAACAACCGATAGAAGACTAAGGGGTATCCCGAAAAGTCGCGGACAGCCATAATAAGAGAAAGCCCGGGCTCACCATTTTATTTTATTAAAATGTTATCGTACGCCGCCTTGCACAGGGTAATACGTCCTATGCAGACGGCATACCTATAATCATCAACCGACTTGGGGGAGCGTCCTCGCCGGTGATAGTTATGGCCATAAAACTTGACAGGTTTTATGTTACTTCTTCTTGTACTCGGTATAGCCGCACTTGCCGCAAGATAAGCGGTCCGCGTGGCTGGCTAAGAATACGCCGTCGCCGCACCTGGGGCACGACTGGCCCTTGCGGACGACCTTGCCTTCCTTCACTTCATACATGCGGGACTTCAGGTTCTTGCCCTTGTTCCCCTTTGCTGCTGGTTTCTTATCTGCCATGATAAAGCCTCACTTACTTCTTCGGCTCCGCCGCCGGCGCTGCCGTGGCCGCCTCGCCTTCTTTCTTGGGGGCTTCCTTCTTGGCATTCCGCTGGACGATGTGCTCGGTCTCGGTCTTCTTCAAATGCTCGACGGTCTCGTAGATCTTGGCATAGCCCTTCGTCTCGCGCTTGCCGAACTCCGACTTCATGTTATCGATGATGACTAATTCAGGTTTCGAGTTCAGGTAAGCGGCGATCTTCGCCTTGATCTCGTCCCTGGACGGGGTGCCCAGGTTGTGAGATACGCTGAACTTTACCTCGCGCCTCTGGAGGAGCGGGTTCTTCTTTTCTTCAAGTACTTTTATGTCCATTTCTATCACCAGATTGCTC
>NZ_DATJPM010000061.1 GCF_035506375.1 Methanocella sp. | reverse complement strand
GAGCCCCAGGCGCTCGACGTGGGCATGGTGATCCAGGACGCCATGAAACAATTCGACAAGGTCCCGGGCCGGAACGTGAAGATCACCTACGACCAGTATACCCGCCATTATGTCAGGGCCAACGATTTGTTGAAGGACGTTTTCATCAACCTCATCGGCAACGCGGTGAAACATTCGAGGGGTCCGCTGGTGATCAACATCCGCGCGAACTCGGTAATCTTTGGCGGTAAACCATATTGTCGCATCGACGTGGAGGATAATGGCCCGGGCATCCCCGATACGCTCAAGGAGACCCTGTTCGACCGTTTGAATCTAACCGCCACCCGGGCGAAGGGCAAGGGTTTCGGTTTGTGTTTGATCAAGATGCTCGTGGACGACTACCAGGGTAGATTCGGGGTTGAAGACCGCGTGCCAGGGAATTATATGAAGGGCGCCCGGTTCGTAGTCATGCTCCCGGCAATAGAAAAGTGAACTCCTTGCCGTCCGGTGTAACCCGGGTGTGGTTGAAATTAGTATGCTCGCTTAAAATATCTAAGGCTTAGAGAGCCGTAGAATGCTTATATAGAGAGAACCACATATATGTAACGACCTCTTATGGATGCCTCGAAATCGCTGAACATTGCCCGCCGGCGCTTCCAGAATGGGAACTATATGCTTTCCCTAAAAAAGTACCAGGCGGCCCGGAAGGAATTCGAAGTCGCCCTCGCCATTTTCGAGAAGACCGATGCGTACAAGGAGACCGCCGAAGCGCTGAACAACATCGGCATCACGTACGTGAAGGATGGGCAGCCTGAAGAGGCAAAAGGCTATTTTGTAAGCTCCTACGAGCTCAAGAAAGTACACGACGAAGGCGGCGAATCGCTGTTCAATTCGCTCTACAACATCGTCGGCCTCGGAGAAGTGCTCACGCCGGAAGAATTCGAGAAATATTTCCTTGAGATGAGGGCTCTCGGCGAGAGCATGGGCGGCGAGCACGCAGAGGCCGTGGCGAAGGAAAAGAAGACGTATGACAATTACATCGAGGCCCGGGAAGCAGAGAGAAAGAGGCAGCAGGAGGAGGTGCTGGCCAGGACCACGCCGGCAGGGGCGCTGGCTCACCTGCAGAGGCTGGGGAAGCCCTGCATGATCGGCCTCAAATTCGCCCTTCAGGGCATAATCGTCACAGTACCTGAATTCTCCTATGACGACGGCGTAAAAGTCCGGCTCGCGGGAATTACGCCCGGCAATGGCATGTCGACGGGCGAGATCGAGTTCCAGTCGAACTACGACAGCGTCCGGGAATTCCTGGAGAAAAAGGAGGAGTCCGCCCTGCTCGACGAGGCCTTCGAGCACGTGAAAAAGTTCATGGACGCCGTGGCCCTCGTGCGCGAGGACATCGACTTTTGTGTAGGCAAGAAGGGATATTCCGTATTATCGATCACGATGGCTAACGCTTTCGGCGAGCCTGTGGAGCTCTACCATACGGACGCCATCGAGCCCGTTGCCACGGCCACGCTCACGGGCGAGGATACCATGCTCGTCAACATGATGCTCACGTCGAAGCACGGGCTCTACAAGATGCTCCTTCTCAACGCGAAGCGTTCCCTGGCCGAGGAGAACCATTCCCTGTGCATCATCGATGCAGTGGCCGGCTTCGAAGCCTTCATGGACCTGCTGCTGAAAAAGGCGTTATCCGATGCGGAGCGGCAGGAGTACCTGGCGCTGGAGAACCCGTGCCTGAGGGAGCGCCTGCGATTCCTGAAGCGGCTCATCGGCGGCACGGACACGTCCGATTCTTTAGAGCATTACCTGGGCGATGCCGGCCGGGACATGGACGACGTGCTGGCCTACTATGACATCATCATGGGCAACGACGGGCGCACCATTGGCGCCTACGAGGCCGGCAAGAGCCTCAGCGCAGTCAGCCGGGCCATCTACAACCTCAAAGCGCTCTACGATATTTAACAACCGGTCTTATGCGAGATTCACCACGGAGGGCACGGAGGACTTTATATCCTGAAGGGGGCTGATGCCCCCTCGGAGACCCCAATATTGCTTATTAAAAACTTCACCACGGCGGCACGGAGGCACCACGGAGGGCACAGCGCTTTATTCACCACGGCGACACGGCGAACACGGCGCTCTTTTATTCCCTGAAGGGGGCTGACGCCGCGCGGAGCGCTCTTGCTTACCCCTCGGAGAACCCCTGCTTACTTTTATATCCTGAAGGGGGCTGATATCGGGCGGAACGCCCTTACTTACCCCTCGAAGACCCCATGCTTAATAATATTATCTGGAAACCGTGTCGCCGTGCATCCGCCGTGCCGATCTAAAATAAGCGCCGTGTTCGCCGTGTCGCCGTGGTGAGAAATTAGCCATGCCCTCCGTGGTCATTTCTTCGTGTGCACGATGAGCACGTTGCAGGGCGCCCGGGTGACGATCTCATCGGCGGTGCTCCCCAGTAAAAACGTATAGTAGGCAGGCCGCTCGGTTGAGCCGATGATGATGAGCGAGTAGCTGCCGGACTTCGCTTCGTCGATGATGTTATCGATGACACTGCCGGTCTTGAACAGCGTCTCCACGGAAGAGCCGAGCCGCTCGGCGTGCATCTGCGCCTTTTTCAGGATGAGCTTCGCCTTCTCGGCGTCCGAGGCCTGACCAACGTACAGGGACGTGATCTTGCCCCCGAACTTTTTCGTCAAGTGAATGGCGATGTCCAGTGCCCTCTCGGCATGCTTATAGCCCGACGTGGGCACCAGAATCTTATAGTATTTGATGGGCTGCAGAGTCTTCGAATAGCTGAAAATGAGCGCCTCGCAGGGGGCTTCTCGCAAGACACGGTCCACGACGTTGCCGAAAAGCACCTTCTCGGGCACCGTCCGCTGGCTCGAACCCATGATGATCAGGTCGACCTTATAGCGGTCGGCAAGCTCCAGTATCGCCTCCGGTATGACCCGGGCGGCGACGATCTCGAGCTTCGGCATTACGCCGCGCTTCTCCGCATATGATGCTGCCAGGGTCAACAGCTCCCTTGCCTTCGCTTTCCGTGTATCGGCGTAATCGAAGGGAACCTGCTGGGGCACCTCGATAACGTACAGGAGCCGTAAAGTCCCGCCCGGCGCCACCATATCGCATCCCAGGTTCACATGGCTTTCCAGCGTCTCAGGCCTCGATATGGGCACCAGTACGCTGTTGTGCAGGACGGTCACGGGCTGGCCTTCGCTGCCGATCGATGCCATCAGTATAGGATACAGCTTTGCGGCCTTATATCCGCCGATCGAGACAAAAAGGACAGCGGGAAGGACTAGCATCGAGGTGCTCCTCGATATGCCCAGCGCGAACATGTACAGGCCCATCGCCAGCAGGGCGATGGACAGGAGCGCATCTAATGCGAGAATAGAGAACGCTATTTTCCCCGGCTTTTCCGATTTTTTATATCGTACGACATTCGCTTCGGGCATAAGTCCTTCCAGATATCATTTGATCAGTTTTTGCCTTATTTGTTCCGATATCTCGGGGTGCATCTCGGGGGCAACGTCGGGTGACGTGGCCAGAGTACCGGGTATCGACTCTTTCCAGCTCAGCCCCTTGCTGCGGCGGTACCATAAGTAGAACAGGATGCCGGCGATGAACCAGAGCGTCCCAACGATCTTCCCGATCTCGTGCAGGCTCAGCACCAGTATCCAGACGAACAGACATACGAAAAACCCCAGCAGCGGCAGTAGGGGCACGACGAGATCCTTGCCCTTACGCTTAATACTAAAGGCGAAAGGCGACTTATAGGGCCGGTATAGCTCCGGACGCTTGTTTCTCAGCCGAATCAGGGCAAGGTTCACCAGCATGAACGAGATGAGGGCGCCGTAATTGTACAGGTCGCCCAGAATGATCGTCGGGTCCTCGTGGCTCAGCCGGAACGTGCCCATGATCCAGACGAACACTACAAAGCCCACAGATGCCAGCGTAAACACTACGATCGTTCTCGTTGGAACGCGGAACTTCGGGTGGACGTGATTGAACCACGCAGGCATGATCTTGTACCTGGCCATGGAGTACGTCACCCTCGATGCGCCGATGACTCCCGTATTCGTGGACATGAGGAGCATGATAAAGCCTAAAAACCCCACGTAGAGCGGTAATATCATGACGAGTGGATTAGTCTGGCTGAGGCCGAGCGCAATGCCATGAGCGACGCCTGCGACCGGGTCGTTCTGGTATGTCTTGCCGATTACGGAGGGGCTGATCGTAGGCAATCCGACGGCCAGTATTGTCAGCAGCATGCCGGCGAGTACGACCGCGATGATCAGCGCAAAGGTGGCTTTGGGTATGGTCTTGTCCGGGCGCTTTGTCTCTTCCGCCGCCTGGGATATGGATTCGAGGCCGATGAAGGAGACCATGGCCACGGTGATGCCCCACCCGAAATTCGCCCAGGAGACGCCTGTGCCGAGTTGGGTGATGTTGCCCATGAACGTCGTTAAGTTCCAGACGATGGCAAAGCCGATAAGCAGTAGAATTATCTCGCTGAGGATGCTCAGCCCCGAGAGAAAGATGTTGAAGTTCGCCGATTCCCGGATGCCGATGTAGTTGAGCGCCATGAGCAGGACGCTCAGGATGATGGTCGCGAGCGCCTGGACGGTATAGTCCGATACGCCCCCCGAAACAGCCGTATTCAGGCTATTCAGGCTGGCCAGGGCCCCGACGTATGGTACGCCAGCCTGACCCAGGTTATGGAAAAAGCTGCCTAAATAACCCATCGTGATCCAGCCGAAGAGGGCGATGTCGATGGTATAGTCGAGCAGCAGCCCCCACCCAGCGATGAAGCCCCAAAAATCATTGAACGCCTCCCTGGCAAAGATCGAGGCGCCGCCAGCTTTGGGTATGGCGGAGGCCAGCTCCGCGTAGCTTAGAGCGGTGAACATGTAGCCCAGCGCGGCGACCGCCAGCGCCAGCGGGGCGACGCCCGCCGCGAAGAATAGCACCAGGCCGAGAGCCACGTAGATGTCCGCGCCCACGTCGGCAAAGCCTATGGAGAACGATCCCAGCACTCCCAGGTCCCTCTTTAGCGTGACTTCCTCGATAAAGGGGGAAGCCGCAGGGATAGGCGTTGCTCTCGCTCCGGGCGCTGGCTCGGCGTTACTCGTACAGGACACCTATTATGAAACAAAGATATTAACATATTTATATATTAATAAAGTAAAATCATGCCAATCGCCCGATTTTTCAATTAGGCTTATATTTGCCCGCTTTCGTGATTTTAATGGAGAACCTGTTTATGCCCCGGCTAACGAAAAACGAGGACGCATGTATCACCTGCCACCGCTGCGAGACCATTTGCGGCTGGGTCCACGACGTCGTTTTTAATCCGGATAAGGGCCGGGTCATCGTCGACCTGGACTATCCCGACACACACCATTTACGTATTTGCATACAGTGCGGCCGCTGCGCCGATGCCTGTCCCATGGATGCCATATACCAGGACTTTAACATTCTCACCACGAGCGAACAGGGCATCTACCGGCTGGACGAGAGCAAGTGCACGGGCTGCGGCGAATGCATCGATGCCTGCCCGACGAAGGTGCTGCAGTTCTACCCGGACCGGCGCATGCCTAGGAAGTGCGACCTCTGCCTGGGCCAGCCCATGTGCGTCCGCTACTGTCCCACGAATGCGCTCGGGTGGGTGTTGATGTGACCGGGGGCGGGTACGCCGGCAGGATGCTCAGGCTGGACCTTAATGAGCTCGATTTTCATGTCGAAGCGCTAAATGAGGATGACCTGGAACGTTTCATCGGCGGGGAGGGGCTGGGCATCAAGTATCTTTATGATGGGGTGCCCGCGCACGCCGATCCTTTAGGCCCTTACAATCGCCTCATCTTTATGACCGGGCCCCTGACGGGCACGCTGGCTCCGACTTCGGGCAGGCACTGCGTGGTCACGAAGTCGCCCCTGACCTGCCTGGAGACGACGTCGCATGCGGGCGGCTACTGGGGTTCCGAGCTCAAGTTCGCCGGCTACGACGGTATCATCGTGGAGGGTCAGAGCGAAAAGCCCGTATATGTCTTTATCGACGACGAAGAGGTGCATTTCTATAAGGCCGATGGCCTCTGGGGCCGTGACACGATCCAGACTGACGCCCTCATCAAGCGTCAGCTTGGCGACGATAAGCTCAACATCGCTTACATAGGGCCGGCGGGCGAGAATCTTGTGAAGTACGCAAGCATCCAGAACGACCAGCAGCGCGCCGCTGCCCGCGGGGGCCTGGGCGCCGTCATGGGCTCCAAGAAACTAAAGGCTATCGCCGTCCGGGGCACCCGTGACATCCGTGCCGCTGACCCGGCAAAGTATTTCCAGTCCATGAACGAGCTGCTGGATACATGCTACGGCCACGTGGTCACCGGCAGCCTCTTCCCGTCCAGCGGCGTAACCGGTATCATTCCCGTGATGAACGAGAAGGGCGTTCTCCCGACGAAGAACCACTACACAGGTAACTTCGCGGGCGCCGATAAGATATCGGGCCAGACGATGGCGAAGACCATGCTGACGAAGACCCGTGGATGTTTCTGCTGTACAATCCATTGTACGCGGGTCATCGACATCGAGTACGGGCCTTACTATGGCACTCGCGGTAAGGGCCCCGACTACGACTCAGCCGTGGCCTTCGGCTCCCAGTGCGGTAACGATAACCTGGAGGCCATCGCCCGTGCCAACATCGTGTGTGACCAGTACGGCCTGGACACGGTATCGACGGGCGCCACTATCGCCTGGGCAATGGAACTCTATGAGCGTGGGATCATTGACGACATCGATACCCATGGAGTGAAGCTAAACTGGGGCAACCACGAGGCGATGACCTCCATGGTACCGAAGATAGCAACCAGGGCGGAGTTCGGCGCAGTGCTCGCCGATGGGCTGGACGAGGCCTCAAAAAGGATAGGCCGAGGCTCGGAGAGATACGTCCAGAGCGTGAAGAATATGGACCTTCCGGGCATCGAGGCGAGAGGCAGCAAAGGCATGGCGCTGGGATATGCGACGGATAACCGGGGCGCTGATAACCTGAGGCCCTTCGCGGCGACGGCCGAGTGCATGGGATTCCGCTCTAAAGAGCTAGGAATGCCCGAGAATTTCGACCCGTTATCCGAGGAGGGCAAGGCACAGTGGATGATACCATGCCAGAATTATTTCGCGGCCGTGAACTCGCTGGTCGTCTGCATGTTCACCGTCATAGCCTTCACCGTGGAGCCGAGCCAGTACGCCCGGCACCTGTCTGCATTGACAGGATTTTCTTTTGAAAAGGATAAGCTGCTGGAGGCCGGAGAGCGCGCCTGGAATCTGCAGCGGGCGTTCAACGCCCGGGAGGGCTTCACGCGGAAGGACGACCGTCTGCCACACAGGCTCATGGAGCCGCTGCCGAACGGCCCGGATAAGGGCAGCGCAGTGCATCTGGATAGAATGCTGGACGAGTATTACGAGCTCAGGGGATGGGATAAGGCTACGGGATGGCCGACGCCGGAAAAGCTGCGGTCCCTTGGGCTGGGCGACGTGGCAAGGGACCTGGAGAAAAGCAGGCTATTATCCGGCCGCGCGCTCGCGTGAAATACTGACCGCAAGTGTATCAATATGTCGATATATTTGTATGTGAGTGAAATATATTAGTATTTTGTTCTAATATAAGCGAACGATTTTCGATTAGTATATATACAATCGAGTGGTAAATTACTATTAAAGGGGGCAATAAAATCGTACAGAATAAGGTAATACCGGGTACGTCCAGGAAAGTACCCGGCATACCCATAAGCTTACTCCTAAACCAGATGATCGAGCGTGGGGATGGAGAGGAACGGCATAAGTTCCGCATGATCACGATACCGGCCGCCGTCAGAGAAGTAGAGGGCGCCGACGATGCAGAAAAGGATTATTTCAAAAGTATCGAGCGTGACTTCGAGGATACAGCCGGCGAGGTACTGGAGCGCCTGAACTTATCTCACCTGCGGCGGGATATTAAAAAGTAAAAAATTGCCATTTTATTCTATTATGGTATCCTTTTATATTATATAACCGTATAATATAGATATGGTCTATATGATGAAGGTCAAGATATACTCCCAGCCCACCTGCCCGGATTGTAACCGCGCTAAGGCATACCTCGATAGAAAAGGCGTGCCCTACGAGGACATCGACGTCCGGACGAATAAGAAGGCGCTGGAGGAAATGGCTAAGAGGTACGGCATCAGGGTGACACCGGTAATCGTCATCGGGGACCGGGTCATGGTCGGCTTCAACGCGCCGAAGATCGACAAGTTCCTGAGTGCGGAACATTAATCTTTTTTAGAGACATTCATCGCGTGATGGCTTTACTCGACCTCATCATCATCGGCGCCGGCCCGGCGGGCATGACGGCGGCGATTTACGCGAAGCGCAAGGGGCTTACGCTTCAGCTGATCGCCGACTCCGTCGGCGGCAACGTGACAAAGACCGGTAACGTGGAGAACTACCCGGGATATAAAAGCATACCAGGCCCCCAGCTCGCTGCCCTCATCAAAAAGCAGCTCGAGGACATGAAGATCGACATAAAGCTGAGCCGCGTGGCGAAGCTCGAGAAAGCAGGCGATTATTTCATGGCGATGGCGGCGGACGGCACCGCTTATGAGGCGAGGGCGGTGGTCGTCGCCACGGGCTCGAAGTGGAAAGAGCTGAACGTACCTGGCGAGAAGGAGTTCAGGAATAAGGGCGTGAGCTATTGCCCGACGTGCGATGGGCCGCTGTTCTCGGGCATGGACGTGGCCGTTATCGGCGGCGGGAATGCGGCGGCCGAGGCCGTGATGGACCTCATACCCATGGCGAAGAAGATATTCCTGGTCGTCCGCAGCACGCTGAAGGCGGATAAGGTCGTCGTCGATAAGATACAAAGTAGCGATAAGGTGGCCATTTTGATGGGCTATACCGTCGACAGGATCAACGGCAAGGACTTCGTGGAGTCGGTCGATATCGTCTCCACGTCCGGCGGCGAGCGTAAGACGCTCAACGTAGGCGGCGTGTTCGTCGAGGTCGGGTTGCTCCCGAACGTGGCCTTCGCCAAGGACCTGTTGGAGATCAACGACCGTGGCGAGATCGTCATCGACGAGCGGTGCAGGACGAACGTTTGCGGCGTGTTCGCGGCCGGAGACGTCAGCGACGTGCCCCAGAAGCAGATCATCGTGGCGGCGGGCGAAGGGGCCAAAGCCGCGATGTCCGCGTTCACTTATATCAGCACACAAAAGTGTTAGGAAATTACATTTAGCCCAATATCGGGCATTCCATATTTTTATTATACCGGTGTTAGGGGCGGGATCGGCTTTAGCCTTTCTTCTCAAGCGCCTCGATGCGCATCTCCATCTCTATCAAAGCGTTCATCAGGGCGGCCTCGGTGTGGTTCGGGTGCATGACCAGCGTCTCCTCCCTCCGGCCAGCGAGCTCGAACAGGATGTAGTCGAAGACCTCGCGCCTCTTCTTATCCAGGGCCAGGCGGTAGTTATCAAACCGCTTTGCCACCATCATCAAATGCAGGCTGGGCAATGCTTACACGTCCATAGCCCATGGTAAGCGAAAGGAATACTTAAAAATAGGAGAATATGCGCCGTGAAAATAATCGGCGCACTTATTCGCGGTACTGCAGCGTGTACTCGGAGATCCTGTAGGCGCCTATTGCCGGTGCCAGGTCTGGCCGGTCACTCGATATGACCGTGACATGCTGCTCCAGCTCGTCCGAGAGGAGCTGCTGTATTCTCTCTTTTAGACCTGGGATGCACGCCATGCCGCCCGTCAGTATGATCGGCTCCGAGAGGACGCGCTTGTACGTCTGGTAATGGTCCTGGGCTAACTGGGGGAAGAAGTTCTCCATGATTGCCTCGACCACGTTGTTCACGTACTCCTCGACGGGCTTCATGATGCTCTTCTCGATCTTGAAGCCGTACTGGCCTTTATCGTGAATGTGAACGGAATCATAGACAGGCTTGTAGTCGATGAAGTTGGCAAACTCCTCTTTGTACTTGCGGGCCGTGTTCAGGTCTATGTTCACGATACCCTGGGTCTCGTTCTGGACGCCTAATCTTATTTTCCGGTCCACGATATTGCCGCTTATAGTACCGAGTGTCACGGTGTGCACGGGCTCGCCATTCCTGAAAACGCTCATCTCCAGCGTGGTGGAGCCCATGTTGACGCTCATGAAGGTCTTCTTGATGGCGTCGAGGCCGTCGAAGGCCGGGATGGCGCCGCAGAACGCCTCGGACCAGGCCTGCCTGCCGGCACGGCCGATGGACATGCCCGAAATGATCTCCTTCAGATTCTTTCGGCCCCGGTCGTTCTCGACCGCCGGGTGGGCCAGCGTCACATAGCTGTTCTCGGGGATGTTATACTTGTAAACGAGATACTCGATGAACTGGGCGGCCAGCTTGACGCTGTCGTCGTCCTGGGGCAGGCCGGCGCGGAACATGAAGTACACGGAGTCCGCGTACTCCTCGGCCGCCTCGTCGCCGAATTTCGTAGCCAGCTTTCCGGTGAAAAGGTCCCGGTACTTAGCGACGCACGTCAGGGTGCGCACGATATCCAGGCTGCCCTCGTAATTAGGCATCACGAGCACGGTCCGGGTCGAGCCGATCTTCAGCCCGATCGGGATCGCGTCCGATCTCCGCTTTCGCATGGTGTTGTTATTCTCGGCGAACTCGTATGCCTGATTATTGTCGTCTGACATCGTCTCATTTTCTATGTTATCGTTAGCTTCGACCATTCACATCCAGCCTCTTTTATTTATCGCCGTCCAGTCGCCAGACGACCACGGACGATGAGCTGTCGTCAGCGGGCGACGTGTGGGACTTATAGTAGTACAGCCCCTTGACTTTCTCTATATCGTCGTTGATGACGAGTTCCTTGGTGATGTAAGTGAGATTGTTCGGTATTATCTCCAGATCGTTGCTCATCTGGATGAACGATACGCCCTCAGGGTGGTCCCGGATATACCGGAGTACACGCTCCTTATCGCTGGAGGACGCGCTCGCTTCGCCACGCTGCCCCGGGAACCGCGGGATCCGGAACCGCTCGTTGCGCTCGGGCGACGTCGGCCGCTCGACCAGCGCCTCGCGCTCGCTCACCGGCTGGGCACGCGGCTGCTCGTAGCCCCTCGCAGGCGGCTCGTTGCTCCTCGCCGGAGTCTCGTATCGCTCTACGTTGCCGCTCGATTTCTTGTAGATATCGCTCGCGAAGACGACCGGAGTCCGCTCCTTCGGGGCATCGATCGGCTCGCGGGCCTTGACCTTCCTGGGCACGCCGTCGGCGATGTGCTTCAGGTCGAAGTCGAGGATCTTCTTCTTTTTACCGTCGTCCGCCGCAATCGTCTCATGCCTGCGCTTCACGGGGTCGACATTGACCACGTCGACCGGCGGGGCGCTCTCCTGCCTGGCCGTTTCGCGCTTTACGGCCTCCTGCTTTGCGGCCTCGGCCTTATGGGCCCTGGCGACCTCGCGGTCTGCCTTCGCGCCGTCCATCTTATGCCTGAAGCCGCCCAGCGCCTTCGCGACCGGCGCAAGAATCGACTTGATCCGGGTAGCCAGGAGGGCGATGATCGCAATAGCTGCTATGAGAAGTATGACGATCGCGGCGACCAGCGTCACCCAGGCGGGCACGACGGCCTTTTGCAGGCTCATGATGAAATCGGGATGCTGCTGGTTTGCCTCCATCGTGATGGTGTCGGAAGTATCGGAATAGCCGTCCTTACTCATCTTTATGGTGTGCGTGCCCGCATCGATGTAGGCAGTACAGGGAGTCGCCAGGGGCTGGTTGTTCGGGCCGAAAAGCTGCTGCCCGTCCACATAGATGTTGGCGCCCGTGGGCACCGAGCTCAGGCTGACCCACCCGCCCTTCGCATAGGGCACGGTGACGGTCGGCATCGTGATGCTCCTGGCCGAATCTTCAACCCCGTAGCCCAGGATGACGTCCGGGTAGTACAGCGGCCTGGAATCGCTATTGGCTGCGGTGATGGTCTGTGCAGCGCCACTCAGGTCTGTGTAGTCTACCTGGACCTTGATATCCTTCTTGGCCTGGATGGACTTGCCGTCGTTGGTCGTCGGGATCGCGCCGTTGAACGTATAGTTGCCGTTGCTGTCGGTCGTCGTTTTTACGATGCTCCCGTCCGTGACTTTCATGGGGATATAGACGGAGCCGTTATCCGCCTTCTCCAGGAGGGTCACGGTCGCACCCGCGACCGGCTTCCCGTCCTTCGTGAGGACGGTGCCCGATATAGTATTCGTATGATGCTCCGGCATCACGCCGGGGTCCGCATTGCTGGAGGGAGTGTTGAGCGGCAGGATAATCCGGGTCTCAAGGACGTTCGCGATATCGGCATTCCGTGTCACCGTGACCTGCTTGTGGGTGGACTCGTAGACGACGCCGTTCTCCCAGTGCTGGGCGTAGAGCATGTACGACCCCGCGGGAACGTAGAATGTGTAGCTGCCTTTGCCGTCGGTCCTGTCCGCGAACTCATAATATTTAACGTCGTTGTCCAGGCTCACCAGGTAGACGATCCCGTTGATGAAGGTTGCGCTGTTGTCCGACCCCGTCTGGATGGCGCCGTAAAGGTAGCCATACTCGGGCTGTGGGTAATTAGGTATCTGGGTCTGGCTGGATGGTATATATTGTATGTTGCTGGTCGGATACCATTTGACATAATAGGTCGGCATATCGTATTTCGTGCCGTCGGAATCCGTATAGGACACCCTTACCGTACACGTATTCGTTTCCGCTACTACGTTGAGAAAATCGAAGTTGCCGTTTTGATTCGTGGTTTTTGTTGCGATCGTATTAAAATTATTGTCGATAAGCGTTACTGTTGCACCGGGTAAAGGGTCCCCGTAACGGTCAATGACCTGTCCGCTGATGCTGAAAGCCGTATTTGAGGCGTTTGCACCCGTGACGGCGGTGATTGATAATAAGATAATGCTGATAAGCAATAAGTTAATGAACTTTTTCATCCTTTAACCGTCCGACCTTCTGATTTAAGCTTTTATGACTACAAATATTTTTTCGTGTTACCGTATAATTTTAAGGCTTTCAGTCTATGGCCTTTGCATTTGCCTTTTATGCGCGAAAATCTGGGTTCATGTTGCCATTGCGGTTACTGTGTGATTTAAGCTGTTAGTATATAAAGGCATCGATGTCCCGCGAATAGGGCACCTCGAGAAAAATTGCGCCACCGTCAGTCGAAAGCGCCTGGAAAATATGCAGTCGGCCTTCGAATTATTATCGGAAAAACGCACGTTAAGTGAAGCTTAAAGTGGTGACGGATATCGGAGTTAAGCGATTATGACAGAAAGCCTATATCAGGGTTCATCCTTGAAGGAGCCTTTCCTGGCGCAGGTATGCTCACACATAATATATATCATCATATATATCATCATGAAAAAACGAGGATTATATCGATGAATTATACGCCGGCGGTCACAACATGCTAAAGGAAGCCATCCTCTGGGAGCCGTTGAAGGACGGCAAAGCGAAGTGCAACGTCTGCTCATACCGGTGCGTCATTGCCCCGGGCAAGCTCGGCCACTGCCGTACGCGGAAGAACATCGACGGCCGGATATTCTCGCTCATCTATGGCACCGTGACCTCCGAGGCCAGCGACCCCATTGAGAAGAAGCCGCTCTACCACTTCTACCCTGGCAGCTTTTCGTACTCCGTCGGCTCTGTGGGCTGTAACTTCCAGTGCGAGCACTGCCAGAACTGGGGCATTTCCCAGGCCGAGATCCAGGAAGTCTACACCACGGACATCATGCCCGAAGAATTGGCCCGGAACGCGGTCGATTCGCTGTGTAAAAGTGTCTCCTGGACCTATAACGAGCCGGGCATCTGGCTGGAGTATACGCACGACTGCGCCTTGAAGTGCCATGAAAAGGGCATTAAGACGATCTATGTCACCAACGGTTACCCGACGCCCGAGCACATGGACGTCATGAAGGGACTGCTGGACGCCTTCCGTGTCGATATCAAGGCCTTCAGCGAGGACTTTTACAGGAAGATATGCAAGTCGAAGCTCGAGCCCGTATTACAGTCGACGAAGATCGCCAGAGAGAGGGGCATGCACGTCGAAGTGGTGAACCTGGTCATCCCGGGCCAGAATGACTCGCCCGAGGAGATCAGGGCGCTGTCGAAGTGGTGTTATGATAACCTCGGCCCGGATACGCCTATTCACTTCACCCGTTTCCACCCAATGTACCATATGGACCACCTGGAATCGACCTCAATCAAGGTGCTCGAAAGGGCCCACGATATCGCGAAAGAAGAGGGCGTGAACTACGTGTACCTGGGCAACACACTGGGCAATAAATACGAGAATACCTGGTGCCCGAAATGTAATGAGCTTTTGATCGAGCGCTACGGGTTCCAGATCATGCGCTATAGCATCACGCCCGATAAGAAATGCCCGAAATGCGGAGAAAAAATACCCATCGTCGGCGACTACGGCCGCTGAACCACGGGGCGCACGGGGGCACCACGGAGGGCACGGTTTATTATTCACCACGGCGACACGGCGAACACGGCGCTCCTTAAAATTCGACACGGCGACACCACGGCGACACAGCACTTAATTCACCACGGCGACACGGCGAACACGGCGCTCTTTTATTCCCTGAAGGGGGCTTATGCCCCCTCGGAGACCCCCTCCTTTCTTTTATATCCTGAAGAGGGCTGATGCCGCGCGGAGCGCTCTTACTTACCCCCTGGAGACCCCAATTTTGCTTATTAAAAACTTTACCACGATGGGTACGGAGGCACCACAGAGGACACCGGTTTAATATTAACCACGGAGGACACAGAGGGCACGGAGGACTTTTAATTCCTAAAGGGGGCTGACGCCGCGCGGAGCGCTCTTGCTTACCCCTCGGAGACCCCCTGCTTA
>NZ_DATJPM010000060.1 GCF_035506375.1 Methanocella sp. | reverse complement strand
CAGGGCTATGTCGGCGAGTACGAGTTCATCGACAACGGCAAGGCCGGAATGTTAAATGTAAAGCTTATAGGCAAGATCAACAAGTGCGGCATCATCAAGCCGCGGTTCGCCGTGGGCAAGGCGGAGTTCGAGAAGTGGGAGAAGAGATACCTCCCCGCCAGGAACTTCGGCATGCTCATCCTGACCACGTCGCAGGGCGTCATGTCCCACAGCGACGCGGCCGCAAAGGGCATCGGCGGCGAGCTTTTAGCGTACGTATATTAAGGTGGAACAATGGCAGCAGAAACGCTCATTGAGGTAAACGTCCCCCAGGGTGTAACCGTGACATTAAGCGGTGCAACTTTGACCGTGAAAGGTCAAAAGGGGCAGGTATCCCGGGAATTCCGGTTCCCCGGCATAAAGCTGACCTCGGCCGACGGCAAGGTCGTCGTCGAGGCGTCCAGGTTTGACAAGCAGACCCGGGCCACGGTGGGTACCTTCGCTTCGCACATCCGGAACATGATCACCGGCGTTACCGAAGGGTACGAGTACCATATGAAGATCGTCTACGCCCACTTCCCCATCCAGTTGAAGGTCGAGGGCAAGGACAAAGTATCGATCGGGAACTTCCTTGGCGAAAGAAAGCCGAGGTACGCGTCCATCATGGGAGAGACCAAGGTCAGCGTGGCCGGCGACAGGGTATCCGTCACCGGAAATAATAAGGAGCACGTCGGCCAGACCGCGGCGAACATCGAGCAGGCCTGCAAGATCAGGAACCGCGACCCCAGGGTCTTCCAGGACGGCGTATACATCATCAACAAGGCGTGATCATCATGGCACCGAAGAAGAAAGTAGAAGACGTAGAGGCCCCCGTAAAGGAAGCAAAGGCCGAGAAGAAGCAGCCGGCTCCGAAGAAGGCGGCCAAAGCGCCCGCTAAGAAGGCTGAGCCAAAGGCAAAGGCCCCGGCAAAACATGAGAAGCCTAAGAAGAAGGCCGAGCCAAAAGCCGAGGAAAAGCCCGTCGAGAAAAAGGAAGAGCCCGTGGCCGAAGAAGAGAAGCCCAAAAAGACCTTCACGATGACGAAGCCCCGGCCCCTGCCCCGCCCCGTCGAGAAATCGACGCTGGACCTGGACGAGGAGACCCGGAGGCTGCTCGGCGCCCGGAAGACGAACAAGGCATCCCTGCCCGAGTTCAACCGCATCGACTCTCACAAGAACAAGAGCCTCAAGCTAAGCTGGAGAAAGCCCAAGGGCCACCACAGCCAGTTGCGCAGGCAGCGCAAGGCGAAGGGCTCGCTGGTAAAGGTCGGCTTCGGGTCCCCCGCGGCCGTGCGCGGACTGCATTCCTCAGGCTATGAGGAAGTGCTGGTCCACCGCCCGCAGGACATCCAGGGCATCACGAAGACGCAGGCGATTCGCGTCGCCGGCGGCGTGGGCCGGAAGAAGCAGGCCGAGATCGAGAAGGCGGCGAAGGAGCTGAACATCAAGGTTCTCAACCCGCTCAACACGTTCGAGGAGGTATAGGACATGGCCGACTTAGCGAACCAGAAGAGGCTTGCGGCCGACTTATTAAAGGTCGGCGTCACGCGTGTCTGGATGGACCCCGAGAGGCTCGAGGACATCGCGACCGCCATCACCCGTGAGGACCTCCGGGGCCTCATCGAGGAAGGCGTCGTCAAGCGCAGGCCCAAGGTCGGGATCAGCCGCGGCCGGGCACGCGCACGCGACATCAAGCGCGCGAAGGGCCACAGGAAGGGCCAGGGCAGCCGCAGAGGCGCCGCGGGCGCCCGCGCTCCTAAGAAGGAGCAGTGGATGCGCAAGATCAGGGCACAGAGAAAAGTGCTTAAGCAGATGAGAGATGAGAAGACGATAGACGCCCACAACTACCGCATTCTGTACATGAAGGCGAAGGGCGGAGAGTTCAGGAACGTAGCACACCTGAAGTCGTACATCGCATACCAGAAGAAGTGATCACTATGGCAACAGGACCAAGATATAGAGTAGCCTTCAGGCGGCGTCGGGAAGGTAAGACCGACTACCACCAGAGGCTCAGGCTCATCGTTTCGCGCAAGCCGAGACTGGTAGTCCGCGGCTCGCTCGGCGACTACGTCGCGCAGATCGTCGTGACGAAGCCGGAGGGCGACCAGGTACTGGCGGCCGCGTCGGCGAAGGAGCTCGCGAAGGCGTTCGGATACAAGGGCGCCCCGAAGAACACGAGCGCGGCATACCTCACCGGCATGCTGGCCGGCTTAAAGGCGAAGGAGGCGGGCGTCGACGAGGCGATCCTCGACATCGGCCTTGCCACGAACAGAAAAGGCTCGAAGGTCTACGCTGCCCTCAAGGGCGCGATCGACGCGGGCCTCGACATCCCGTGCAGCGAGGACGTCTTCCCGTCGGACGACCGAATCCGCGGCGAGCACGTCGCCGGTAACACGAAGAGCACCTTCGCCCAGTACGAGAAGCGTGGGCTTAAGGCGACCGACCTGCCGGCGCACTTCGACGAAGTGAAAGAGAAGATCATGAAATCATACGAGGGTAAGTAAAATGGCCTACGAACGTGAAGAGGTATGGGTCCCGAAGACGAGGCTCGGCAAGATGGTCTCATCCGGACAGATCAAGACCGTCGAGGATGCCTTTGATACGGGGCTGCCCATCAAGGAGCCCGAGATCATCGACGCCCTTATCCCGGACCTCGTTGACGAGGTGCTGGATATCAGCATGGTGCAGAGGATGACCGACTCCGGCCGCCGTGTAAAGTTCAGGGCCACCGTAGTCGTCGGGAACGGGAACGGCTACGTCGGCATCGCCGAGGGCAAGGACGTCCAGGTCGGCCCGGCTATAAGAAAAGCCATCGAGATGGCGAAGATGAACATCGTCAAGATCAAGCGCGGCTGCGGCTCATGGGAATGCGGCTGCGGCCTTGAGCACACCGTCCCCTGCCTGGTCGAGGGCAAGGCCGGCTCTATTACAATAGAGCTGATGCCGGCGCCCAGAGGCCTGGGCATCGCGGCCGGCGGGCCGGCGAAGAAAGTGATGGAAATGGCGGGCATCAAGGATGTCTGGACCAGGACCGAGGGCGAGACCCGGTCGACCATCAACTTCGCGCTGGCGACGTACAACGCGCTCCTGCAGACCACTACCATGCGGTATAAGGGAGGCGCCCAGTAATGTACGCGATCATTAGGCTCAGGGGCTCCGTGAATACGAAGCCCGAGATCAAGGATACGCTGAAGATGCTCCGGCTCAACCAGATCAACCACTGCGTCGTCGTCCCGGACACGCCCAACTATAGGGGCATGATCCAGAAGGTGAAGGACTACGTGGCCTTCGGCCCTGTGGACGCGGCTACGCTGACGCTGATCCTGGAGAACCGTGGAAGGACCGTCGGAGGCGAGAGGCTGACCGACGACTACGTGGCGAAGAACTCGAGCTACAAGTCCATTAAGGAGTTCGCCGAGGCCCTTGAGAGTGGCAATGCGACGATCAAGGACCTGCCTGGCCTGAACCCCGTCTTCCGGATGCACCCGCCCCGCAAGGGCCATGCGGGCCTGAAGAGGACGTTCCAGCAGGGCGGAGCGCTCGGGAACTACGGGGAGGAGATCTCCCGGCTCGTAGAGAAGATGAGGTGATAACTATGACGAAGCAAAAGAGTCACTCCTATCGCGGCTCGCGCACCTGCGGCGGTGGCACCCACAAGAACCGCCGTGGCGGAGGAAGCCGTGGAGGCCGCGGACACGCCGGCGCCTGCAAGCACAACACCTTCAGGGCAATGCAGCAGGGCTGGATGTTCGGCAAGCACGGCTTCCACCAGCCGCCGGCATGCCGGACCACCGTAAGCTCGCTCAACGTGGGCGAGCTCGACGAGATGGCACCCTACCTCGTGGAGGCGGGCGTCGCGTCCGATAAGGACGGAGCCATCAGCATTAACCTGGGCGAGCTGGGCTTTGGCAAGCTCCTCGGGAACGGCCGCGTAAGCAGGAAATACGTCATCAACGTAAGCACTGCGTCCGCATCCGCCAAGGCAAAAGTTGAAGAGCAAGGCGGACAAATCATATCTGAGACAGAGACTGCATAGACTACAGACAAGCATACCATAAAGGTGTCATAATGGCGGAAATGGGGTTAAAAGATCGCGTAGAACCTTTCCTTCGGCGTCTCCCGGCCGTGAAGCGGCCTGAGAAGCACGTCCACTTCCAGCGAAAGCTGATGTGGACGGTGGCAGTACTGATACTGTACTTCGTCCTATCCAACATCTCAGTCTTCGGGCTGAGCAGCAGCTCGCAGGACGTGCTGGCGGCTTACCGTGCCATCCTGGCCGGCTCGACGGGGTCGATCATCCTTCTGGGCATCGGCCCGATCGTCACGGCCTCCATCGTGCTGCAGCTACTGGTCGGCGCGGAGATCCTGCCGCTGGATACGACGGACCCGAAGGACCAGGCGATCTTCCAGGGCTTACAAAAGCTGCTGGTGTTCGTTATGATTGTCCTGGAGATCCTTCCGCAGATGTATGGAGGATACCTGATACCTGATCCCACCATAGCTGCTCAGCTTGGGATCAGCACGGGCATCCTCTCTCTCATCATTTTCATTGAGGTCGCCTTCGGCGGCGTTCTCATCTTATACATGGATGAGATCGTCTCCAAGTGGGGCATCGGCAGCGGCGTTTCGCTGTTCATCGTGGCGGGCGTCGCGCAGGCCCTGATGGGCGGCATATTCAACTGGAACCCGCCCGTGATCAGCCAGCCTCTGGGTGTCCAGATTTCCGGGGTCGGCTATAACGACCCGATCGGCATCATTTTTAAGTGGAACTATCTCCTTTCGACATACACGCAGAGCCAGCTATTGTCCACGGACGGCTTACTGATGCTGCTCACCCGCGGCGACGTACTGGCGCTGATCGCGACCATCGCGATTTTCCTGATGGTAGTATACGTGGAATCGACGAGGATCGAGATACCGCTGTCCCACGCGGCCGTAAGGGGCGCCCGGGGCAAGTTCCCCGTGAAGCTCATCTACGCGTCGGTCCTGCCGATGATCCTCGTCAGGGCTCTCCAGGCCAACGTCAAGCTCATCGGAAGCCTGGCCTATAGCCGGTATAACTTTACCGCGCTGGGTACGTACAATTCCGCGGGCGTCCCGCAGCCGCCGGGCCTCTGGTACTTCCTGAACCCGATCGGCAGTTATAACGACTGGCTGCCGCCATACGTATACTCGTACTATCCGGGCATCCAGTCCTGGATGATCGCCCTGCACTTCCTGGTGGACGCGTTCATTCTCATCGCGGGCGGCATCGTGTTCGCCATCTTCTGGGTGGAGACCACGGGCATGGGCTCGACCAAGGTCGCCAAGCAAATACAAAAGAGCGGCATGCAGATACCAGGTTTCCGCAGGAACGAGCAGGTCATCGAGAAAGTCGTCTCCCGCTATATCCCAAAGGTCACAGTGATCGGCGGCGCCTTCATCGGCGTGCTGACGCTGATCGCCAGCATGTTCGGCCTGATCGGAGGCGTAGGCGGTACGGGCATGCTGCTGGCCGTGAGCATCATATACCAGCTCTACGAGAAGGTGGCGAGCGAACAGCTCATGGAGATGCACCCGCTCATACGAAGATTCCTCGGAGAAGAATAGTATGCAGATCGTCCTATTCGGGCCCCCGGGTGCCGGTAAAGGCACCCAGGCAAAGTTTATTTCCGAAAAGTTCAATGTTCCGCACATCTCCACGGGCGATATCCTCAGGGAGAATGTCCGTGAAGGCACTGCGCTGGGAAAAAAGGCAAAGGTCTTTATGGATAATGGCGCCCTCGTCCCCGACGAGCTGCTGATCGACCTGATCAGGGACCGCCTGCAGAAGCCCGACACGAAAAAGGGCTTCCTGCTCGACGGCTTTCCCAGGACGATCGCGCAGGCGGAGGCACTGGACCCGATCCTGGACGACATCAATAAGAATCTGGACGCCGTCGTGAACGTCGACGTCGGCGCGAATGAATTGATAAGTCGGCTGTCAGGGCGCAGGACATGCCGTTCCTGCGGGGCGACTTACAACATCAAGTCTAACCCGCCTAAGGTCCCCGGCGTCTGCGACCAGTGCGGCGGCGAGCTCTACCAGAGGGCCGACGACACCGAGGCAGCTATCAAGCACCGCATAGAGGTCTATCAGAAGCAGACTCAGCCCCTCATCGACTATTACCGGAAGAAGGGCCTGCTCATAGACATAGACGGCGAGCGGGAGATCGACGAGGTGCGCTCGGACATCCTGAAGGCCCTCGAAAGATTGCAGTAACGTTATATGTACAAATCTTCTATTTTCATGAGGAGTCGTGATGAGCGACAATAATACTACTGAAACGAAGGCCAAGAAAAAAGGCGGCATCGTAAACACTATCCAGAATATCATCCTGGTGCTCGGGTTCGGCATTTTCATCGGCTCTATCTTTTTGCCTGCCTGGTTCAGGAATACGATGTCCTATTACGTGAACATTATCGTATCGCCTATCAACGCTACCATGCCGTTCTACATGGCCGTGCTTATCATAGCTCTTATCGTCTCGGTCGCTTCCACGATCATACAAAAGTACACCATGGACTGGGACCTTTACCGGCGTGTCATGCAGAGGAACCAGTCGTACCAGAAGGAGTACAAGGAAGCCCAGCTTTCGGGGAATAAGAAAAAGCTCAAGCAGCTCGAGCAGGAACAGCTTAGCATGATGTCGGACCAGACGGAGATGACCAAGCAGCAGATGAAGCCTATGGGCTTCATCGTGTTCGTCTCCATCCCCCTGTTCTGGTGGGCTTACTGGTATTTACAGCAGCCGGCTAACATCGGCATGACGATGATCTTCCCGCTCTTCGGCGCGGTCAAGCTGACGGACGGGTTCCTGCTCTTCCCGTACTGGGTCTGGTGGTCGCTGATCTGCTCGATGGCCATTAGCTCCATGGTCAGGAAAGCCCTTAACACAGGTACCGTGGCCCCATCATGATCGTTACGCTTAGCGGTCTTCCCGGCTCCGGGAAGACGTCTGTCGCACGAGAGCTCATCGACAGGTATGGTTTCACCATGATATCCGCGGGCGAGCAGTTCAGAAGACTCGCCCAGGAGCGGGGCATGACGCTGGAGGAGTTCGGCGCCCTGGCCCAGAAGGAATCTTCCATCGACATAGCCATCGACCGGAGGCAGAAAGAGCTGGCGCAGAAATGCGACATGGCCCTCGTGGAGGGCCGCCTGGCCGGCCATACCATCGAAGCTGACCTCAAGATATGGCTGAAGACTACGCCCCAGGTACGTGCGCGGAGGGTCGCGAAGCGCGAGGGCATATCCATCGAGAAGGCGCTTGCGGATAACGAGGCCCGGGAGCTCGTCGAGTCGACGCGCTATAAGAAGTTCTACAATATCGACCAGCACGACTGGTCCTGCTACGACCTGATCATCGACACGCGATTGTGGGATGCGAAGGGCGTGGCGGATATCATCTCTATGGCAATTGACGGGTTGAAGAATAATGGCGCCTGATATGCTGCCGGGCGAGCGGCCACGAGAGCTTTTAATAAAGGAAGAATGCCGGCCTCAGGGCTACGGCAAGGACCCTTACGCCCGGAGCGTTGTGGAGCTTTTGGAGAAGGGCGTCATCAATTTAGACAAGCCCTATGGCCCGACGAGCCACGAGGTCACGGCTTGGGTCAAAAATATTCTGCACATCAAGCGTGCCGGCCACAGCGGCACGCTGGACCCCCACGTGACGGGTGTTCTTCCCACAATGCTGGGCGACGCCACGCGTCTCGTGCGCAATTTACTTTTATCCGGTAAGGAATACGTCTGTGTCATGCGGCTGCACGCAGACGTCCCGGAAGCCCGGGTTAAAGCCATCCTGGGCGAGTTCACCGGCGTCATCTACCAGCGGCCTCCCCTGGTCAGCGCGGTAAAGCGACAGCTGCGCAAGCGGACCATCTACTATATCGATTTTTTAGAGATGGACGGCCGGGACGTGCTCTTCAAAGTCGGCTGCGAGGCGGGCACCTACATCCGGAAGCTGTGCCACGACATGGGCGAGGCGCTGGGCGTCGGAGCCCACATGTACGAGCTCCGACGGACCAGGTCGGGCCCGTTCAAGGAGGACGATACACTCATCACGCTCCAGGACCTGACGGACGCCTACTTTTATTATACGCAGGGCGATGAGGCGCCGCTAAAAAATATTATCCTGCCCATGGAGCATGCCTTGAGGAATATGCCACGTATCGTGGTAAAAGACTCGGCGGTCGACGCGCTCGCCGAGGGCGCCCAGCTATATGTCCAGGGGATCAGTAAGGTCGACACTGGAATTCAGAAGGGTGATATGGTGGCCGTATTCACGCTGATCGGCGAGGTTGTCTCCATAGGTACGGCGAAGATGACCACCGAGGAGATCATGGCGGTAAAAGAGGGACAGGCGATGGATACTGTGCGCGTCGTCATGGAGCCGGGAGTATACCCCAAAGAGTGGAAGAAAACATTTAAATGATAGAACCACGAATTAGGGTTGCGTTTTGTGTAATGCCGAGGTAGTCTAGTGGTAAGGCGCAAGCCTGGAATTCTATAATGGAAACCAGTCAGCTTGTGGGGGGAAACTTCCGCAAGGGTTCGAGTCCCTTCCTCGGCGCTAACTTTTAAGCTTTTTCGAAGACATTCCTCTCGTCTGCCATCTCGTCTTTATATAGATAGACGCAGTACTCGGTGGACATGTAATCCGCCCGGACCACGACTCTTTTCGTCAGGCCTCTACAGAACTTCAGCACCTCTTCGGGCGGGCACTGCCAGTATGCGTCATTGCCGGCGGAGGTCGGGCCCAGGAAATCGGCGGCCACCCCTTTATTGCAGACATCGAACATCTTTTTCAGCGTATCCCGGATGAATCGGCGGTTATCGGATATCTTAAGAGTAAAAATGCCTGCGGCAAAGGCCCAGTTGAATTCGCTGCCGGCATCGTCATCCTCAAAATCCGCTACCACGAACCGGGCGTCTGGATAAGCTTCCCGGGCGATACTGATAAAGTCCGGATTAATATCGACTCCCGTATAATCGACTTTTATTCCCCGGCCTGCGAGGTAGCCGTAAAGGTCGCCGAACCCACATCCGACGTCCAGGACGGAACTGCCCTGAAGATCGCCGATGGACGTAAGCGCATCGAAGCGTACTTTCCTGGCCCCGGGGATCCAGCCCAGGCTCCGGGTGTCGTGGCCATAAGACTTCAGCTTCTCGCCATAATAATTTTTTAGTATGTCCCTGTCGGCGGGCCTCAAGCGGATCCAACCTTAATATTACCCGAT
This sequence comes from Methanocella sp., assembly GCF_035506375.1. Lineage (NCBI taxonomy): Archaea > Methanobacteriati > Methanobacteriota > Methanomicrobia > Methanocellales > Methanocellaceae > Methanocella > Methanocella sp. The sequence goes on along the minus strand of NZ_DATJPM010000060.1, from coordinate 36,219 downwards.
ATTAGAGATATTATCTCATAAAATAGTAAGCCTTAGAAAATAATTATAACGATTATTCATTTAAAAATTACAACAACTATTTATCATAATACTCCTAAATAGAATATTGTAAGGAGGTTAACCGGATGAAGCACGTAGAATTGTCCTACTGGCCTTTCAGGTCGATGTCAATATTGATCCTGATCATGGGCCTGACCGTATTGAACGAACAGACTAACGGGCCCCTGTCGCTCATAAATACGGACCCCCTCATCTATGGCATCCTGGCCATCGGCGTAGGGCTCATCATCGTCATCTGGTTCATGTACGAAACGCAGGTCAGCTATAATCCATGACCTGCGCCTTTTCAGGATTATTAATTTTAGTCTAAGTATATAAAAATCGGAGAAGAGCTAAAATTTTTATCTATCCTTGCGCTCGGTCACATCTGTAACAAAGGCATAAAAGTAAAGCGGATGGCCGGCCTTATCGAAGATGACGTGGTCGTAGAGCTCGACGGGCACCCGGGAGCCGTCCCTTCGCATATATTCCTTACGATAGATGGCCGGCATTTTTGACCTGACCTGGCCGGCGATGATGCCCGACTCCTGCTTGCGCCACTCGGGCGGCGTTAGTTCCACCACACGCTTAGAGCGAAGCTCGTCCTTCGAGTAGCCCACGAGCCGGCAAAAAGCTCCATTACACCCGATGATAAGGCCCGAAGAATCCGCGATGACGAAGGGCTGCGACGAGCCCCCGACGACGTCTAAGAGAAGCTCGACGCACTGGCTTAGCGGGCTTTTCGCGTCCGTTTGTATGGCTGCAGGCATGATATTATGTGAGCGCCGGCGGCCATAAATGTTGTCGTCATGGAAAATAGCAGGGAAGCCCGCATGGATAAATGATTAACACGTAATTTTACAGAACCGGTCGCCGTATAATAAAGAGCCGTTACCCGCTATCGACAACATATTAAACGTTTAGATTATCCTTGAGACCATGGACAGGACACTAGGGATCTTCAGCTTATCCGCGCTCGTCCTTGTGGTCGCCACGGCGGCTATGCTCACATCGACGGCGGGCCAGCAGGCGACTACGGGGCCAGATGGGGCCGCCTACGTGGCAAAGAGCTTCATACTGAACGAGCCGACCTTCAAGTTCGACGGCATGATGGATACGCTCAGGGTCAACGTCACCGGCACTTACCCCGATCCTGGCATGTACGAGGTGACGGGAGACTTCACCTGCGCGCACGGCGGCTATGGTGACAGAAACGGCATGATGGTGACTGAAGCGCTGACGCCCCACGATTGCCGGATCATCGTCCAGGAAGGAAAGGTCACGTCGGCCGTTATGGACGGCACTTACGACATGGTGGCACAAAAGATAATTGTATAAGCATCGATGTCATCCCGCCTTACTTATTGCCGTAAGGCGGGATGTTGCGGTGTAGATTCTATTGGAGAATAGGTTCCCGTAAGGGCGATATAGCAGAAGATAAGCTACATAACCCCCGTTCCCCAATTTATATAATTTTTACCGGCCATATATTAACTTTCTCTAACGATCAGTCAACCGACGCGCTTCGCGGCAGTCTCCGGCGATTCGCCGCATGAGGGCGGTATCCAGCTGGCCCCTGCTTCTTTCATGCCCGTGCCGGGCCCGTGCGGGCCGGAGAAAAAGCTTATATACCATCAAGCAGTGGAATACACTCGTTTATTTCGTTCATCTGTGTTTTCGAGACAGTGTGTGCTGTTCCCGCTATCGGCAGGAACTACCTTCACATGGTATCTGCAAGAGGCACAACGGATGAAAAAGGAGACAACATAATGGCAGAGAAATCCGATAAGCCTGAAAAGGCAAAGAAAGACCAGAAGCAGGAGGCCCCCGCGGCAGAATCCGCTTCTGCAGCCGCTCCCGCCGCCCCTAAGAAGGGCGGAAAGAAGGAGAAGGCCGCAAAGCCCGCCGAAGGCGCCGAAGCCCACGGCAAGAAGCAGCCGAAGGCGAAGAAAGCCGAGGAAAAGCCCAAGGACGAGATCAAGTACCTCGTGCGCATCGCGAACACCGACCTGGACGGCACCGCTAAAGTGCTGTACGCCCTCACGGGCATCGACGGCATCGGCATCCGCGTGTCCAAGATCCTCGCCCGGAAGGCGGAAGTCGACCCGAACGCGACCATGGGATACTTATCCCCGGAGCAGGTCGACAGGCTCAGGAACGCCCTCGATAACATCGACACCATAATGCCTGTCTGGATGCTGAACAGGCGCAATGACACTTACACCGGCGAGAACCGGCACCTTACGGGTACCGACCTCATTCTCAGCAACAAGGAAGACATCAACCTGATGAAGAAGATCCGGTCCTATAAGGGCATCCGGCACGAGCGCGGCCAGAAGGTCCGCGGCCAGAGGACCAGGTCGACCGGCAGGACCGGGGCCACCGTAGGCGTCGTCAGGAAGAAGGAAGTCGCCGCAGCCGGCGGAGCGGCAGCCGCACCGGCAGCGCCGGAGAAGAAGTGAGGTGATTTAGATGGGATACCCAGGTAAGGCAAAGAAGCTCTACAACACTCCTCACCACCCGTGGCAGAAGACCAGGATCGACGAGGAGACCGCGCTGGTCAAGAAATACGGCCTGCGAAATAAAAAGAGCGTGTGGAAGTTCGCCTCGATGCTCCGCAAGTACAGGGGCCAGGCCAGGACGCTCTTAGGCGTTCTGGGCACCGGTCTCGCGGCCGAGGACTCGCACTATGCGCGGGAAGCCGGCCAGGTCCAGGCCAAGCTACAGAAGCTCGGCGTGCTCAAGGAAGACTCGAAGCTCGAAGACATCCTCGCCCTCAAGATCGAGGACCTGCTGGAAAGGCAGCTTCAGACCATCGTCTTCCGGAAGGGCTATGCGAACTCCATGAAGCAGGCCCGGCAGTTCATCGTCCACGGTCACATCTCCCTGAACGGCAGAAAGATCACCGTGCCCAGCTACATGGTGCTCAAGGCCGAGGAAGACACCATAGCGTACTACGTCGGCTCGCCCATCACCAAGGACGCGCTGACCGCGAAGCCCGTCGTGAAGGCCTCCGCCCCCAGGGCGCCGGCACCGGCGGCAGCCCCGGCAGCAGTGCCCACGTCCGAGGTCGTAGCCGAGACCCCGCAGCCGCCAAAGGAGGCTTAAGAGAATGGCAGACCAGATGAAGTGGGCAGTCGCTCACATATTCTCATCGTTCAACAACACCATCATCACCGTCACCGACCTGACGGGCGCCGAGACGCTCGCCAAGACGTCGGGCGGCATGGTGGTCAAGCAGGCCCGCAACGAGAGCTCGCCATATGCAGCCATGCAGATGGCCGCTAACGTCGCCGAGCAGATCAAGGCGAAGGGCATCCAGGGAGTACACATCAAGGTGCGTGCACCCGGCGGAAACCGCCAGAGGAGCCCTGGCCCCGGCGCCCAGGCGGCCATAAGGTCGCTCGCCCGGGCAGGCCTGAGGATCGGAAGGATCGAGGACGTTACCCCCATTCCACACGACGGCACGAGAGCCCCGGGCGGAAAGAGAGGTAGGCGCGTATAAGTATGAAGCTGGAAATACTGGAGCTCGGCAACCGCAAGGCAAAGTTCATCATTTCCGAGACCACCCCCGCGTTCGCGAACGCCATCCGGCGCTCGATGCTCGCGGACGTGCCCAAGATGGCCATCGACTACGTCGATATCTACGATAACACGTCCGTCATGTTCGACGAGATGCTCGCCCACCGCATGGGGCTCATACCGATCCGGACAAACCTGGAAATGTACAGGCTCCGCGAGGAGTGCGATTGTAAAGGCGAAGGCTGTGCCCTGTGCCAGGTGACCTACACGCTGTCCGCGGAAGGCCCCTGCATGGTCCACTCCCGGGACATGAAGTCCTCGGACCCGGAGACCGTTCCGGCCGACGACAACATACCCATCATCGAGCTTAAGGACGGCCAGAAGCTCGTGCTCACGGCCGTGGCGCGGCTCGGAAGGGGCAAGGAGCACGCCAAGTTCCAGCCCGTGTGCCCGCCCGGCTATAAGTACGTGCCCGTCGTGGAGATCAACGATAAGTGCGACTCGTGCAAGCAGTGCGTCGAACAGTGCCCCCGCGGCGTCTTCGCCGTGGACAAGGGCAAGGTCGTCGTGGATAACCCCCTGAACTGCTCCATGTGCGAGCTGTGCCTGGAAGCATGCGACCTGGGCGCCATCAAACTGTCGACCGACAACTCGGCTTTTATTTTCACCGTCGAGACGGACGGCTCGTTCAGCGCCCAGGAGATCATCACCCGGGCCGCCGACTCCGTCCGGGCGAAGGCCGCCGGGCTCAACGAAGTCCTCGAGAGTTTCTAATTAAAAAATCGGCCTCGTGTAATAGGCGCGAGGCACCTTTTCTATTTTAAAGACGATTAACTTTATAAAGCTTGAACTTCATTATAAAACCGCCTTACGTGTTACTATCAGCGTATGCGGGGGTAGTCAAGCCAGGCCAAAGGCGTAGGACTTAAGATCCTATCTCGAAGGAGTTCAAGGGTTCGAATCCCTTCCCCCGCACCTGCTATTTTTAAATCTTAATCTTCGCGGTTCGACGACGGCCTGATGGCCGACTGATGCCCGAAAAGCCTCCGCCGAACGCGATAGCCCTTTTCGCTGGTATTCCACGCCGATCCAGTAGTCGATCGTGGCCGAGCGGTTCACGCGGTCGATGTTATGGAAGCTGAGAACGCCGGCGACGTTACCGTTATAAAAAATGCCCGTAACGAGAGCTTCTCCCCGGGAATACTCTTCGAGCGAGCCCCGGATGAACGCTCTCGTATCCTCCACGCATCTTGTCCGATCTATCCACGGCATCCAGGGCCTCAGGTGTTCCCTGCTGCGGTCTGACAGCCCGAATAATTCCTCTGCATATCGATCCTCGAGAAGCCTGAGCTCAAGCCCTTGCCCGACGACACGGCTGAACATAATTTAACAAGTAATGTTCCCCGAGTAATAAAATTAACTTTAAAGATGGTCGATTTTAAAAAATCCTCCGCTGAACGTGAGAATTTTCAAAAAAGTTAGAGTATTGCCCCTGCTCTGTTAATATGCCCTGATAATTATTGAAAGACTATAGCCCTGCTAATCAGCGAGCTGCTCCTTTCCTTTTCGACGAGCCCGACTTCGCTGGCGGTGCTGACCATCTCATTGAAGGCTTTCATCGGCGGATGCATTCTGAATTCGACGATGTAGATACTTCCGTTCGGCTTTAGTATCGACTTGAGCTCTTGCAGCAGTTTCCTTTTATCCGGCACTTCGTGGACCATGAAGAAAGCGACTACCAGGTCGACTTTTTCCGTGACACCGATTTTATCCGCTTCGCATTTGCGAAGCACGATCCGGTCTTCGATGTCCGTTCCCTTGACCTTGTCCCTTAAAATGTCAAGCATTCCCTGCTGCAGGTCTGCGGCAATTACCTTACCGGATCTTCCTACCTGGCGGGCGATCTCCGTCGTGAAATATCCCGAGCCGCAGCCCAGGTCCAGGACAACCATGCCTTCCTTGATGCGGCCTTTTAATATCTTTTCCGGGTTTTGAAGCCATTTTCGGGCACGGCTATCGAGGCCCCCAGCGTGTTCGACGGGGCATACATGTTCGTATCGTTCCATTGTTTCATCACCTTATCATCTTATTTTGATGTATTTCGTATACCGGCTAAACAATAATTTCAAAAAAATTACCTTGCGCAATCAAATTCATCGGCGCATTTCTCCATGGCCAGGAGGAACTTTTCGAGGAGCAGGAACTCGTCTTCGGCCAGGTTGCCGAGCGAATTTTCCACGCTATTAACGAGCATCGCATGGTATCGGTCATGCCCGTTTTGAGCGACCTTGCCGGATGCGGTTAGCTTTAACAGGACTTCTTTTTCGTTACCGGCGCTGCTATATTTAACGGCCAGGCCTTTTGATTCCAGCTTTTTCACCATCTGCGAGACGGCTCCTTTTGTCACGCCCATATTTTTCGCCATATCGGTGACATTCATCCCCGGATTCATGCCAATGGCCTGGACCAGATGTATCTCCGCGGGAGAAAGGACGCCGCCAGTACCGTAATCTCTTTTTCGCGTATCGGCCTCGTCCATCTTGTTGAGGATCCTGACCCAGATCTCCATGAGCTTTAAGAATTCCTCTTTCGCCATTGGCTCACCATGTTATTGTTTAGTAGATATACATTATTGTTTAGTATCTATACAATAATCGTATTTATAACTTACGATTCATTTCACCCTGGAAGGCCTGACGATGCGACCGGCCGACATTAAGAATAAAACAACGGTACTAACCGAAAGCGGTGATGACAGACGCTATTTTTGTAAATAAGCTCTAAGTTCATAAAGAATAAAAATTCGCCAGGACATGGACCTTAACAAGACAAAAACTCTTGGCACTATTCTTCGCGATCTATTTTGCGCTGATAATTGATCGCGTCCATTCAGGGTATAAGCCCTGGGACACATATAATGCCTGGAAAGGAAGACCTCACAATGTCCGGTGCTTAGTGGCGGCGTAGCACATCCTGTTCATCATACCGCTATTGCATTTTGCAGTGCTATTCGCACTTCTCGGATCAGTCGATATACCATTCGACCTGACTGTCCGGGGAATTCTCAATCGGGTCCTGGTGGGCCTGGGCCATCTTAATGTCCGCTAATATCTTTCCCGGGCCGGAGAATCAATCGAAAGTCGCACGCGAGTAGAATAAATTGAAAAATTATGTTCCAGTTTTAGGCTGAACCATGTAAATATATCATAAATTTGGAAGGCAAATCGCCAATTTTTTATGGGTCATCGAAAAATTTATATTACCCTTTGATAAACTATCGATTGGCAACAATTGACCGCCATCAAAACGATTTAATCAGGTGGTAGCCGGAGTTAAATATTCATGATAACCTCCGGGCGCTAGCATTCCGTCAACTATGTCCCCCATGGTGTGATGCAATGAGCCTCTAAGGGTGTGGAAGTATCCTCCGGCTGCCCCCTCGCATTTCATTTTAAAATCAGCTTTACTTTCACGGCACTTTAGCTTTAGCCATTTATACTGGCCGGGCAGACTATTGATCATGAGCGCCACGGCAAGCATATCCATATGGCTTGACAGCGATGGGTTCAAGCTCTATGTCAAGCTGAACGACCGCATGGATAACCGGGATTTCCATGAAAAATTCTTAGCGCCCCTCAAAGTGCTGGGCTTCCGGTTCGACGCTTCGAAGGTGGCTCATGGCATCGAGATAGGGGAGCCGGAGGAGCTCGGGCTGCTTATACGACAGCTGGAGCTGAACTTCCGGGTGGGCCCGCTCGAGAAGGAAGAGATCATGTACTGGCTCGGGCTCCACGAGCGGCCGAAAAAAGCTAATACGAACATGGTAGCGGCTCTACGATGATATCGATTTTCTTTTAGCAATACTCTCCTTGTCCTTTGCCGTATCCCCCGTAGCCACTGGATCTATCCGGTTGGTATCACGAAACCATGAAAGATTTTTATCCTATGTAAGGATACTAACCTCTCTAAGATACCTCCCCTTTAGAATTACTTTAAATTTCGTTGCTGTATTGAATAAGTCTTGTTTGTCGTGCACTTCTCCGGCTTAAGACCGCGAAGACCTTATTAAAGAAATTGCTGTGTCGAATATGCCCTTTTAAGTCTCAGAGTGTATGAAGGCCCTCAGTGCCCTTAAAAAGCTTAAAAGACGAGAGTAATTCAACACAGCGGGCATAATTAATTTCTTTAATAGAGTCTTCGTGGCCTTCGCGTTAGCTTTGCGGTCTTCGCGCTCGAATAGTCTTCGCGGGCTTAGCAAGCTTTGCGGGCTTAAAAGGGGTCATCCAAATAGACAACAGCTATTATTCAACACAGCAAATTTCGTTAAAGTTATCGCAAAACGATTTTACCGTACGCAGAAATGTCCTTATCATGACATTTCCTCCGCGAAAAAAACGGCGTTACATCGAGAAAACGCCCGGCGGCGAAGTAGTCGAGATCAGGCCATCGCCGGACGACTATAAATACCACAGCGAGGAGCTCGACGAGCCGTTCCGAATGAGGGGTGTCGATTAAGCCTGTTTTCCGCTTCAACCAGTAAGCATTTAAACGTTTATTACATATTTTTGAATTAAGCGAGTAGCTCACTGTGCAAGTGGAGCTCATGCGGTAAGAGGAGAGAACATGCCATACAAGGAGTTTGAAGTATTTACAAAGAGGACAGGATACGTACCACAGCTTCTGGAGCTTATCAAGGATACGGACCCGGAGATGTTCGAGACGATCTCCAAGCTCGACGAGGTCATCCTCAAGGATGGCGCAGTGTCGGAGAAGAATAAGCGCCTGATAGCGATGTGCATGTCCGCCCAGATGCAGTGTGAAAAGTGCGTCGACGTCCACGCGAAGGCCGCTATGTTCCACGGCGCGTCCAAGTACGAGGTCATGGAAGCCCTCTTCGTCGCCATGCTCGTGGGCGGGGCCCCGTGCCTGTCGGCGGCCAGAAGGACCATCGCCTTCCTGAAGGGCGAAATGGACCCGATGGAGTTCGCGGGCGAGTAAAACATTCATTTTTTTAATAACGATAATATTTTTATCATACCCGTTTTTCTTATTATCATGGTCACTCCCCGGGACGTCCTCAATCGTCTAAAGTGGAAAGAGGGCGAGAGCATCGACGAAGCCCTTATCTTTTACATACACCGGGGAGCGCCAGGAGACTCGAAAGCCGTATCGGGAGCCGATATCGCCGCCCTCGAAGGGTTCTGCTTCGAGCTCGGCACGGGCGCGTGCATTCCCTACCACAGAGTTTACAAAATAACCTACCGGGGTAAGACCGTCTTCGAACGATACAAAAAGAGGGCGGACGAATGAGGCTTATAACTAGCAGTAATTGCCCCATAGTTTAGAAAACAAGCCTACTGCGCTATTGTTTATGGATTTTCCCTCTTTTCGCTCGAACAATTACTAATATATTTAAAATTAATTGTTTTAGTAACTCATGTGATTGAGGGGGAGTTGTATTATAAAGCTTAGTAAGGCATACTTTCTGATCTTTGTGGCTCTCATGCTGCCCATCCTTGCATGTACAACGAACGCCGCATTCTCGTTCAGTAATCCGGGAATCAGCATAACCGCCGGCCCTGGCCTGGGGTCCGGGCCGACCGTGTTCAACACGTATTCGCACGACCTGACCACGCTCGGCTCGGGCGCCGCCGCGAGCGCGGCCGCCAACGCATACTCAGCACCGTCCTATGGATATGGCGCCGGATGGGTCCCGCCCGTGGGGCCGGCCTGTCCGCCTATACCAGGATGCGATAACGGGCTTCCGTATGGCATTGGCTCCTGGCTGCCGTCGGTCTTTAGCGCCTATCCGGCATCCGCCGACCAGGCCGTGAACCAGGAGTGGGGTAACCAGGCGCTGGAGGACAACACGTTCGCTACCAGCTTCTACACTGCCGGAACGAGCCCTTTTGGTGGTCTGTGTAACGCGTGCATCTCCGGCAATGCGCCGCAGGAGTTCACGCTCCAGTTCTTCTAAAAGCGTTATGGGGGCCTTTGCCCCCGCTATTTCAAATGCAAAATCTTCTATTTTTAACCAGTGTTATTTCCCGTGAAGGTATGGCGATGGATAGAAAGTTACTGGAAGCGGCCGCGGCGTTACTTTTCATGGTTATGCTCGTTCGTTTTAGCGGGACTGCACAGGAGGTAAAGCTAGACGTCAGAAGCCCGGTATTCGCGAGCGGGGACCGGATACCGGCGAAATATACGTGCGACGGCGAGGACGTATCGCCGCCTATAGAATGGTCCAGAGGGCCGACGGCAACGGAGTCATATGCTCTCATCATGGACGACCCGGATGCGCCCGGCGGCGTATTCACACACTGGGTCATCTACAACATTCCATACAACGTCACCCGTTTTGAGCAATACGTGACAGCCCTGGACCGGCTCGACGACGGCACGACACAGGGCAAGAACCATTTCGGCCGGATAGGCTACGGCGGGCCGTGCCCTCCTCCGGGGAAGCCCCATCATTACCGGTTTAACGTCTACGCGCTAGATAACCGGCTCAGCCTGGGGCCAGGTGCCACAAAGGAGGGGCTGCTGAAGGCCATGGACGGCCACGTACTGGCGCAGGGCGTGCTAATGGGTATATACGGGAGATGAACAGATTAGATCACGGCATCGGGAAGAGTAACGTACATGTACGTGAGGCAGCTGTATGGGCCTGGATGAAGTAACGATCTCAAAGGCTATTATCGAAGATTTTTACCGGGCGTTCCTCGAATATACGGATATTGACGCCGGGATCGTCGGGGCCGGGCCATCGGGGCTCGTCTGCGCCGCATACCTGGCGCAGGCCGGCTTTAGGATCGCCGTCTTCGAGAGAAAGCTTTCCGTCGGCGGAGGCATGTGGGGCGGAGGCATGATGTTCCCCCGCATCGTCGTCCAGGAGAGCGCCCTGGATATATTGGACGATTTTGGCATACGGTATAAGGCGTACGCGCCCGGCTACTACCTGGCGAACTCCGTGGAGGCCGTGGCGAAGCTCGCGGCCGGGGCCGTATCGAGCGGAGCGGAGATCTTTAATCTCATGAGCGTCGAGGACGTGATGATACGCGAGGACGACGCGGTGGCCGGCCTCGTCGTCAACTGGACGGCGGTGGAGATGGCGGGGCTGCACGTCGACCCGCTATCCATAAAGGCAAAAATGGTCGTCGACGCCACGGGCCATGATGCCAGCGTCTGCCGTATCGTCGAGAGGAAGGTGGCGGGTGCCGGATTCAACGAGGGAAAAGGCGTCGTCGGCGAAAAATCCATGTGGGCGGAGGCCGGTGAAAAAATGCTCGCCGCCACCACGCGGGAAGTATACCCGGGGCTCGTCGTCACGGGCATGGCGGCGAACGCCGTTTCCGGGGGGCACCGCATGGGGCCGGTCTTCGGCGGCATGCTGATATCCGGGACGATGGCCGCCGAGCTCGTGAAACACAAATTAAAGGAGCGGCAATAGCCGTCATATTTCGAAACTCTTAAGTATATATCCCCGGTATTTTGATACCATGACCGACATTCCCGAAGATCACCCCCGTTATAAGTCGCTATTGACGAGGGAGCTGCTGGTTAAGGGCGTGAAGGATGGCATCGCGAGCATGCAGGGCCTCATCGCGCAGGGCCGCGGCGAAGCGTTCGACTATCTTCTCGGGGAGCGCACGACCGCGTCGGCAGAACGGGCTGAAAAAGCGGCGGTCGCCATGATGCTGCTGGCGAAGAGGCCCGTCATTTCGGTCAACGGCAATGCGGCCGCTCTCGTATCCGGAGAGCTCGTGGAACTCTCGAAAGCTCTGGATGCCCCGCTGGAAGTCAACCTGTTCCACCGCACCGAGGAAAGGGCGGCGAAGATCATCTCTTTATTGAAGTCGAAAGGAGCCGCCAGGGTTTATGGCGATAAGCCGGACAGGCTCATACCGGGGCTTTCCCATGAAAGGGCGAAGGCCGCCTCCGAAGGCATTTATGCGGCGGACGTAGTGCTAGTGCCGCTGGAGGACGGGGACAGGTGCGAAGCCCTTGTAAAGATGGGCAAGAAGGTCATCGTCGTAGACCTCAACCCGATGTCGAGGTCGGCCAGGAAGGCGACGGTCACCATCGTCGATAACATTGTCCGGGCAGTGCCAGGCATGGCCGCGCTGGCGCGGGAAATGAAAAGTATGCAGCCTTCGACGCTGGAAAAATACCTGGAAGAGTACCATAACGAGGAAGCGCTGGAGTGGGCGCTCGAGGAGATGATGGATAACGTAAAAGCGCTGGACAGGTAAGAGTATCGTATAATTCCTTTTATTAACCGGTCATCTCCATATAAGCAATTGCGAAATATTATTACATTATAGTGTATATTATTTTAAGGTGATTAAATATGGAGCAATATGTGGAACACGCCGTCGATAAGACGTTCGGAGGGGCGGAAAAGTTAAAAGTCCAGGCTGCCGACACCCTTGAAGAGGCTGCGAGAAAGCTCAGGGAAATGAGCATTACGGCGACGGGGGAAGATATCAAGGCCGTTCTCAATGAAACCGGGGCCAGGATCGATACGCTCAAGGGAGACATGGGCCGGAAGGTCGAGCCCGTCGAGGACTTTATTACCGAGCACCCGTTCATGTCGATCGCCATTGCGGCCGGCGCAGGCATACTGATCGGCGCGCTGCTCATACGGCGCGACTAGAGGTGTAAAATTGCCCGATGAGGCCGCTGCAGGGCCGGCAAAGCCCTCCCTGGAGGCCGAGTTCGCCGCCCTGGCCAGGAACCTGGACCTGTACCTGCGGCAGAAGACGGACCTCTATATACAGCACTACCTGCTCGACCCGCTAGAGTTCGTCCTGGAGCAGATCGTCTATATCGCAGTGGTCGCGTCGCTCCTGGTCGTGGGAACGGTCGCCTTGAGCGTCGGCGCCATACTCTTCATCTCGTCGCTGATACCCCTCTGGGCCGCGCTGCTCATCTGCGGCGTTGTTGCGATGCTGCTGGCTATCGTGCTCACCTATTTTATGTTCGCCCGCAAGCTGATATTGAAGACGCCTAAGGCCGAGGAGGCGCCCTGATGCTGCCGATGCCGCGGAAGGCCGTGACCGAGGAGGATGTCAAGGCAACGGAGGCCCGGCTGGCCGAATCGTTCGAGAGCCTGAAAAAGTCGATCACGGCGATACCGGAGGAGGCCACGAAGCCGGTCACGGATACCGTTAAGGCTCACCCGTACGCTACCGTTGGAACGGCCGCCGGCGCGGGGTTCGCGCTCTACAGCCTGCTGAGCCTGCTTATCCCTAAGACGAAGGTCATTAAGCGGGAAGTCATCGTGCAGCCCCAGGTTGAAGTAAAGGAGCGGGAAGTCAAGTCTTTTAGCTCGAAGCTACTTTCGGAGGCCGTAGCACTGGCCACCCCCTATATCACGAGCTATATGGAAAACGAGTTGGCCCGTATCCGGTCTAAACAGTCTGAGCCGGAACAAGAAAAGGAATCTTAGGATCAGGCCTTTTTTTGTATCTTTTCCCCGAGGACGGCTCTCAGCAGGTTGGGCGCCTCGAGGTCCTTTGTTCCCGCGCCGTAGCCCGTTTTTTCTGCTGTCATGTAGGGCATGGGCCCATAGCCTCCGCAGAGGCCGGCAAGGATGGCGGCGCCCGTCGGCGTTACGAGCTCGGACTGGATGCCGGTCGAATAGATGGATGCGCCTTTTAATAGTTCCAGCGTCGCCGGCGCCGGGACCGGCAGGAGCCCGTGGGACGTTTTCACGAAGCCGCTGCCGACGTTCACGGGCGATGAGAACAGGGCTTCGGCGCCCGACGCTTTGTAGCAGATGGCCGCCCCGACGACGTCCGCGATAGTATCGAGCGCGCCGACCTCGTGGAAGTGGACCTCTTCGGCGGAAATGCCGTGCACCTTTGCCTCCGCCTCCGCGAGCCGCCGGAATATATTGCCTGAGGCGGCTTTGATATCGCTTTCAAGAGCGCTGGCGTCGATGATCTCGAGGATGTCGGAGAGATGCCTTTCATGCGCGGTATCGGGGGCGATGACGTCGAGCTTCGTGCCCGCGATGCCGTGCTTTCGTACCTTTTTCACGTCGAGCCTTATGTCCAGTCCCAGCCCGTAAAGCCCGGATGCTAGCGTGCCGATCGGGATCCCCATGTCGACCATGGCGCCCAGGAACATGTCGCCGCTGATGCCCGAAAAGCAGTCTAAGTAGATGATCTTCATGTTAGCGCCCCTTCAGTACTTCGTTCATGCTGCCGCTTCTGAAACCCTGCAGGTCGAGGGCTACATACGTGAATCCGGCCTTTTTTACCTTCTCCACGATCTCTGCCCTGTATTTTATAGCGTCTGCAAGCTCCTTTTCGGGTACCTCGATCCTGGCCAGGTCTCCATGGTACCTTACCCTGAGCTGGGTAAAGCCGAAGCAGTGCAGTGCCTGCTCGGCATCCCTGACCATATGTATCTTATCCTTCGTAATTGCCTGGCCATATGGTATGCGCGTGGCGAGGCACGCTATGGAGGGCTTATCCCACGTGGGCAGTCCCATTTCTCTGGACAGCTCCCTGATCTCCGACTTGTATAGGCCGGCTTCCCTCAGCGGGCTGTGGATGTTAAGCTCTTTCATTGCCCGCTCGCCGGGGCGGTAGTCAGCCTCGTCGTCCTTGTTTGAGCCGTCTGCGATATATGCCAGGCCGAGCTTTTCTTTTTCTACGATTAGCCTTGAGAATCGGCCCTTTTTGCATACGTAACAGCGCTCGGGCGTGTTGGCGATGAACTCGGAGTTCTCCATTTCGGAGGACATCAGGGTGATGTGCCTGACGCCGAGGTCTTTTGCGATAGATGTTGCCTGGCCCAGGTCTTCCGGCGAAAGTATTTCGGAGATGGCCGTGGCTGCCGCCACTTTTTCTGTGCCGAGAGTATCGACGGCGCACTTGAGCAGGAAGGTCGAGTCCACGCCGCCGCTGAAAGCAACGAGCATGCTGCCCATGTCCTTGAGAATGCGCCTGAGGTCGAACAGCTTACGTTCCAGAGCCGGCTCTATCATGACACCTTCTTTTATGCTCTATTGTATCTAATGATTTTCGATAATTTGGATGCGCGCCGGGTTTTTGACTCAGGCCGGATTGTTTGGTTTTTTCAACACGAAAGCATGAAAGGTAAAATAATGCAAGGTATTGTTATTCTTCATCGCCCTTCAAATATGACAGCGTAATCCGATAAGACTCCTCGGTCATCATGAATTGCCGCAGATTGCTTATCAAAGCCGGATCGAGCTTTTCATTTTTTAGGGCCCTGGCAAGGGCGAAAGTATCCAGCGTGCTCAGCTCATCCCATGCGCCGGCACTTTTAAGCAATAGCTCCAGCGCTTCCCGCTCGTCGTCCCCCTTCGCCGGGAATTTTGGCTTCGTCTCGAACTTGACCTTCAGCTTGCGGTCGCTTCCCCTGATAACGTCGACGCCCTCGCGCTTCGCATATTCGATGATCGCGTCCCGCAGCAGCTCCAGCCGGGCATCCATGCGCTCGTTTAGTTCCTTTTTCTCCTCAAAGAGCTTCGCATAATGGTTGACCAGCTTCACTCCATCATCATTCAGGAACTCATTCGCAGGTAGATTCTCGACAGCAGCCTCGTGCTTGCATGTCGGGCAGAGCGACCGGTACTCGCACCAATCACATAAACCGCTCTCGTTGGCCGGGAAATCGTACTCCTTCTCCGCAGCCTCGATCTGCAGTATCACGCCGACGACGCTCTCCTTCAGCCTTTCCAGGCACTCCGGCGACCGGCACGACCGCATCTCCCGGTCGTAGACCAGGTAATGCCAAACCAGGTCCACATTCTCGGCATCCTTCCACATCTTATGGACGCCGATCTGGTACAGCGCGAGCTGCCTGTCGTCATCGAAATAGCTCTGCGCCGGCAGGCTCCTCGACGTCTTATAGTCATGGATCTCGTAGCGGCCGGCGCCTAAAAAGTCGAGACGGTCGATATAGCCCATCAGCCGGTAGCCGT
Organism: Methanocella sp.; assembly: GCF_035506375.1. NCBI lineage: Archaea > Methanobacteriati > Methanobacteriota > Methanomicrobia > Methanocellales > Methanocellaceae > Methanocella > Methanocella sp. The sequence goes on along the minus strand of NZ_DATJPM010000060.1, from coordinate 20,696 downwards.
CTATGTCGATGTAGACGGGCGCCTCCAGCTTGAGCGTCCGGCCCTGGCTAAAAGGAGTATAGCGCTTAAAATAGTCGGCGATGCATCGCCGGCCTGTCTCGTGATAATTATCCGCCGTCAGGTCCTTACGGACGATCTGTACGTCATCGCTCCAGTTCTTGCCCCATAACCCGTCATAGAAATCAAGAAGCTCGTCCAGCGTATTATCTTTGGACAGCATGCGGTCGGAGTAGAGCTTTTCCAGCGTCTCGTGCACCCGCTTCCCCATGAACGCCTCGATAGACTCGGGCATCCGCTCAAGCTTTACCCGGTCGACATAGGCAAACCTGTACTTTAAAGGGCAGTTCTCATAGGCCGACAGGCGGGAATGCGAATACGTGGGCATAATGAGTAATGGATTATTTTATAATAACAAATGCCTATCGATTGAGCAGCGTGAAATTAATTATTACATTCGGGCCGCATAGAGAAAGCTTTTAAACGTACATCCGAATTAGACAGCCGATTAGAAACGGGAATTTTTGAATGACAGCGAAAAGGAAAAACAAACCCTCTTACGCTCCGCCATCCTCCATCAGCTATGCCACCCTGAGGCACACGGACGAAGAGATCCTCAGTCTTTTTAAGCCCTCCGTCCGGAAGTGGTGGAAGGACAAGTTCGGCGGCCTCAAGGACGTCAACGGAGGCTATTTTACGCCGCCGCAGCGGCTGGCCATACCGCTCATCCACGAGGGCAGGAACGTCCTCATCTGCAGCCCGACGGGCTCGGGCAAGACTTTATCGGCCTTTACAGCCATCATCAACGAGCTGTTCTTACTGGCCAAGACGGAAGAGGGCCTGGAGAATAGCGTTTATTGCATTTACATCTCGCCGCTGAAGTCGCTGGCGAACGATATCCATAAGAACTTAGAGGAGCCGCTTACGGCCATCAGCAAGGAATACGGCGAAGAGATCCTCATTCGCCACGCCATCCGGCACGGCGACACGGCTACGGACGAGCGCGCTTCAATGCTCAGGAAGACACCGCACATCCTGAACACGACCCCGGAGACGCTGGCCATCCTGCTGAACTCGCCCAAGTTCGCGGAAAAGCTGCGCACGGTGCGCTGGGTCATCGTGGACGAGATCCACTCCATGGCCGACACCAAGAGGGGCGTTTTCCTTTCACTAAGCCTGGAAAGGCTGGAAGAGATCGTTAAGGCGCCGTTCGTCCGCATCGGCTGCAGCGCCACCGTGGAGCCGCTCGATACCATAGCCCGGTTCCTGGCCGGCAACGTGGACGGCGTCGACCGCGAGGTCAGCATCGTTGACACGAGGTTCGTCCGTGACTACGAGCTCAAATTACTCTGCCCCGTACCAGACCTCATCAACGCGCCCTCGCAGACCGTTAATCGCGAACTGTATTCGATGATCCATGGGCTGGTGCAGGAACACCAGAATACCCTCATATTCACCAACACGAGAAGCGGCGCAGAGCGAATACTCTACCATCTACGCAAAACGTACCCCGAGTGCTATACCGAGGAAAATTCCGGCTGCCACCACGGCTCGCTGGGCAAGGACGGCCGCCTGGACATCGAAGAAAAGCTGAAAACGGGCAAAGTAAAGGTCGTTACATCATCGACGTCGTTAGAATTAGGCATCGACATGCCGTATCTGGACATGGTCATCCAGGTGGGCTCCCCCAAGTCAGTGTCGGCGCTCCTGCAGCGCATCGGCCGTGCCGGCCACCGGCTGGGCCAGACAGTGAAAGGCCGGGTTATAGCCCTCGACCGCGACGAGCTCATCGAGTGCGCCGTGATGCTGAAGAAGGCGCAGGAGGGGTTCATCGACGGCGTCCACGTTCCCGAGAACTGCCTGGACGTTCTGACACAGCATATCTTCGGCATGGCCATCAACGAGCCCATGGACATCGAAAGGGTAAAAAAGATCATCAAGCGCTGCTACTGCTATCGTAATTTAACCGACTCGGACTTCATGAGTGTCATAAGCTATCTCGCCGGAGCCCTCCCGGGCATGGAAGAGAAGAACATCTACGGCAAGATATGGTATGACCCGGAAACGAACAAGATCGGCCGCCGCGGCAAGCTGGCCAGGATGATATATTACACGAATATCGGCGTCATACCGGACGAGTTCAAGTGCGACGTCATCACCCGCGCCGACCACGGCTGGGTGGGCAGCCTGGACGAGCAATATTTAGAAAAATTACAGAAGGGCGACGTGTTTGTCCTGGGCGGCAAATTTTATGAATTCTTATACCGCCGTGGCAGCAAGGTCTACGTTGACCCGTCCAGTAGCCGCCCCACAGTTCCATCATGGTTCTCCGAAAGGCTGCCTCTTTCCTTCGACCTGGCGCTCCACATCCTGGACTTCAAGGAGAACATGGCGAAGCGTACCGGCGACCGGAGTACATACAAGTGGCTTTTAGAAAATTATCCCATCGACGAGAACTCGGCGGCGAGCATCTACCAGATCTTCGACGAGCAGGTGCGCTACTCTAAGGCAGAATCGATCTCGACAAGGCACAGGCTCGTCATCGAGGAGCACCTGGACAAGGAGCACTACCGGCGCTACTACTATTTCCACTCGCTCTACGGCAGGCCGTTCAACGACGGCCTCAGCCGCATCATGGCATACATAGTGTCCCGTGAGCGTACCAGCAACGTGACGCTCTCGGTGAGCGACCACGGGTTCTTCCTCTCGGTACCGCTCTCGAAGAAGCTGGACATCGAAGAATATCTCAAGTCCCTGGACGAGAGCAGCGCGAAGGAGATCCTCCGCTATTCGCTGGAGGAAAGTCAGCTTCTCAAGCGGATGTTCCGTATCAATGCCACACGCTCGCTGATGATACTGAGGAACTATAAGGGCCACCAGAAGAGCGCAAGGCGCCAGCAGGTATCGGCCGACATGATGCTCTCGTACGCCCACAAGCTGGAAAACTTCTCGGTACTGGAAGAGTCGTACCGGGAAATAATCGAGGATAAGCTGGAGATCGACCACATCCAGGAGATCGTGCGGGGGATCAAGAGCGGCGAGATCGAGGTCGACCTCATCGGCGTGGAATCGCCGAGCCCTCTGGCATTCGGCATCGCCTCGCTGTCGGCTTCGGACGTGGTGCTGGCAGAGGATAAGAACTCGCTCCTCAAGGAGTTCCACAAGCGTGTGCTCGCGAAAATAGGGAAAACAAAATGAAAGTCGACTATTACCGTAATGCCGCCTATTTCCCCGATATCGGCACCTGCGCCTGTGCCGACGTTCATATCGGCATTGAGGATGCCATTCAGGCGGAGGGCTTTGCCATGCCCCTGGAAGAGGAGCGCGAGCTGCTGGAGCGCTTCAGGGACGTTATCAAAAAGTTCGAGCCGAAGACGCTCGTGCTGGACGGCGACGTGCTCCACGAGTTCGGGCGCCTCCGGCGCAACACGAAAAAATCCTTCGACCGTATCACCCTCGAACTTTTCTCATCAGTCGACGAGGTCGTCGTCCTCACCGGCTCCCACGATAAGATGGTGGATACGGCGCTCGAAGGCACGGACGTCGCCTCCTCGGACTTTTACTTTAAAGAGGGCGTCCTGTTCACGCACGGCGACGGCATTCCGAAAAAGGCTAAAGAAAACGACGTAAAGCTCATCGTAATCGGCCATGACCACCCTACCCTGGACATCGAGCTAAAGAAAGAGCCGTGCTTCCTGTACGGCGAAAAGGTCTGGAACGGCAAGGACGTCCTGGTGCTTCCCGCATTCAACCCGCTGTGCGCCGGCACTACGATCAACGGCATGGACTCGTGGGACTTCATGTCGCCATTCATCCGGGAAAGTGATATCGGCAGTTTCAAGCCCATCATCACGGCCGGCGACGAAGTGCTCGAGTTCCCGCCTCTCAGGGATTTTCGCGATATTTTAAACATGTGGTGACGACCAGGCCATTATAGAGGTATTTCAGAGGCTTAAATGGCATATGCCGGATTATTTAAAGCTTAATTTAAATAACAGCTTCAATACATGGCTTTAAAACAAAAATCAGCCGTTATAACGACCAATTACCTTATTTTCTTGTACAAAGAGATTTTAAACCGACAGCCAAAATCCGCATGATGACAGCGAATAGAATATTAATAATGGCCATCGTGGCTTTCATAGCCTGTGCGGCCGCGCTGGGCGGCACGCACTGCATCGCGCAGCAGATGCAGCAGCCCGTGACGCAGGCGAAAGTATCCATGAGCGACATCGACAGTGCGCTTGCCAGAGGGCCCGTATTCATCGAGTTCGAGACGGCATCCTGCCACTACTGCCAGCAGCAGAAGCCCGTATCGCAGGGGCTGGCGAGAGACTATGCCGGGAAGATCACGTTCTTCTTCGTGGACGCAATGGAGAACCACGACCTTGCGAGGACGTTCCAGGTGAACGGCGTCCCGCAGATGGACATCGTCGTATCGAAATCGGATAGTAAGTATACCTATATCGACCAGAACGGCGGGACATCGGACAGCATAACGGCGTCCAGGTTCGTCGGGTATACGGAGAAGGACCGCCTGAAGCCCGCACTGGATGCGGCACTGCAGAAGCGTACTTAAACACAGACGCTATGCCGGGCCTGCAGGCCAGAAATGCTTCTTTAGCATGCCATTTATCATTTTTTCTGATCCGATATCCTCTCTTCTTTTTATCCGGGGATTTGTTTTGCGATATTTCCTAAAGGCAGTTATTAATACCTGCAGTCAGAGCTATATTTTGTAATATATAGCTGCTGACTGGGCTATCTGCATGGCATATATAATTTTAAGATCAGGGTAAAATTTAAAAACTTTTTACCTATAGCATGAAACTATATATATTAATTTACAGAAAGCATTTAAATTAAAAATGGTAGAGTGATTGGTGACCTGATAAACATAGTATAGCGAGGATGGAATTTGGAGATCGTAACCTTTGCGGGGGCACTGCTTGCCGGCGTCGTGAGCATCGCATCGCCCTGTGTGTTGCCGCTATTGCCGGGCGTCATGGCCTATTCAACGGAGAAGAGCAAACTTACACCGCTGGCCATCGTTTTCGGGCTCGCGGCGTCCTTCACGGCCATGGGCGTCATCTCCTCCGTGTTCGGTGCGTTCCTCATGGACTATATGGACTACCTCAAGATAGCCTCCGGCGTTCTTATCATTTTCATGGGCTTGTATATCCTTTCCCAGACTGTCGAAGACTTTTTGCTGGTGATCTGGCAGCGCCTGCCATTCTCGCGGATCGCGAGGCCTGACGTGGATAGTGAAGGCTTTTTAGGCGGCGCGCTTCTCGGGGTGAGCCTCGGCATCGTGTGGATGCCCTGCATCGGCCCGATGCTTGCATCGATCCTCACTATAGTCGCCCAGCATGGCACTATCATCTACGGTGGCGCTCTATTGCTCACGTACTCGCTGGGCCTGGCGATACCCATGCTCATCGTCGCATACTCGTCCAATCTGGTTTCCGATAAGCTCCGGGATATCTCAAAATATTCTATGGGCATCCGCAAGGTCGCGGGCGTCATCCTGCTTTTTGTAGGGGTTTATTACCTGTCTTTCATGGGCTTCCTGCCCTCGCTGCCGCTGCCGTCTATCATTTAAATCATATGTTCGGAGAATATTGGCAAATTGCTTGAGCTGTAACTGATTCTCGGACATTCTCCGACAGCATAACGTGTAAGCCAGGACCAATAATTTTAATCATAACATAGGAAGGTAAAAATGAATCATATCTCCTGCTTATAATAGCAGGAGGTAAAAGTTAAAGTTAATTTTTCCTGCACTTTAAGACAATCAACGTCGCCAGGCATCCCGCAATTAGTAGCGATAATACCGGCGGGATCAGGTAAGGCGTCGGCTGCGGCGTCGCCGTTGATGCCGGCACAGTTGCCGTAACGACCGGCGTCGCGGTCGCAGGAGCAGCCGTCGGAGTAGCGGTAGGCGCAGAGGTCGGCGTTATAGTCGGCACCGCCGTAGGCGCGGATACGGCTACAGGAGGTATGCCGCCCCCGCCCGTTCCGGGGCTGGAAGAGTCAATGCCGAATGCAGAGGAATAGCCTTCGCCGAGAATGGGGTCATAGGCATAGATACGATATGGCGTGGGGCCATTGGGCCCGACGTCAGAGGCATTCGTCGCGTTATAGCTCGCATTAACGCCGAGGATCTGATAATACCCGTCGGCGCCGGACGTCGTGTTGAAGTACTCCTCGCTGGCGTTCGAGGCGTTAACGACCGCGATATAGGCGCCCGCCAGGCCGGTCGTATTTGTCGAAGCCGTCACGCGCCCCGTGACTGCGCCCGTCTTACCATCCAGCGCTGGAGGCATTTTCATGCCCGTATATGCCGGCTTAGAGGCCATGGCACAAAGGCCCGCGGTCAGGATCAGGATGACCGTACACGTTATAATCGTCGTTCTCATGATTCCGCTCATATACATAACCCCGTATACTCATCGACTGCCCTCACATCGATGGTCGACTTTAATAATCCTATTTAATCATGCAAATTAATAAACGCTTGTATATAGGGTTTCTATCACATCCGGTAAAAATAGAAAAGTCAGTCTGGATCATGTTTGGCCGGATAGCACTTTTAGTATGAGGTCGCCGTACTTATCGGCCTTGGCCTGGCCTATGCCGTAGACGCCCTGCAGCTCCCCCTTTGTTTTTGGCTTCTTCGCTATGAGGTCGTATATGGTCTTATCCTGAAATATCGTGTAGGGCGGGACCTTCAGCTCCGAGGCCTTAGCCCTTCTGGCGTCCCTCAGCGCTTTTTCCAGCGCCCGGTCCTCATCCGAGACCGCAGGCCCTGCCGCCGTCGGAGCGTTCTTCACCGGCGATGCCGGTGTGCCCTTATCGAACGGCGCCTGGCACATCTCGATATTTCTGAAGGATACAGAGAGCCGTTCTCCGTTGCTTTCAGCGCTTATCTTCATGCCGTTCTCTTCGTTGACCTGGATGATGTGCGCCCTGCCCATGTAATTCCTCGGGTAGACGCCTTTATCGGCGTGTACTACCACCGAGGAGTCGGGCTTGATCAACAAGACGACGCTGCCGTCGTAGGAGTCCTTTGTCTTTCCCTCGTACTCAACTCCGGCCTCGCCTGCAATGACATAGTATTTTCCTGGTGTCAATTCGATTACCTCCCTGGTGACGTTTTTGGCCGTTTTTACCGGCCCGTTGTCGATGGCGGGCCTTTCAAGCTTTATGGTCGTTTTCCACGTATCCGCAGGCAGCATCGTATCCACGTAATCTATTGTGATCTCGACTGGCGTTTCGCCCGATATTTGAAGCTCCACGGGTATCGTGCGGGAGCTATCCCTTCCCAGGTATAGCCGGTCGCTTTTAACGACCATGCCGCTCGCCTTTATCTTAACGGCGAGCTTGCCGTCGGCGCCGACATTACGCAGGGTTATCGAAGTGTTGAGGGCGCCAGATGGAGCTTTACCGGGGACTCCTGTAAGGTCCACTTCGGCTTTCGGCATTTTCCTGGCAGCCTCGACGATATCTATGGCTACCGGCCCCCGTATGCCCATCCGGATCAAGTCTTCGGGCTTCTTATCGGCCGCGTCCCGGAGGGAACGAATGCCCCCGTTGACGAGTAGTTCCATGCTCCTTTCGCCCACGCCCTCGATGGACGCGAGCTCTACGGCCTCTTCCGGGATGCCCTTGTCGATCTGAAGGGAGACCATTCTCACTTTTTTCGAGAGCGCCTCGCCCGAGAACTCCTCGCAGAACCTGGAGAACGCGCTTAAAAGCCGGGAGGCGTTCTGCTTGATGGCCCACGCGTCCGACTTGAGCTCGTCGGGAAGGGTGCGCCCGATGAGGCCGGCAAGGATGGCCCGGACTTTTGCCATGCCGCCCGGGCCCGCATCGATACCCAGCGATTTAAGCGAGGCCATCTCTCCCGGCCGGGCGGCCACGTCGCTGAACTCGGCCGCTCTCGCCACGATGTCCAGCACGTCGTTCGTGCTTAAGGCGCCCCTCATGGCCTGTTCCCGGAATAGTAAGGCCGTCTCCAGCCTCAGGTAGAAGTCCGAGGTGATCGTGCCCAGGGGCGTAGGCGAAAGCACGCCGGTATCCTCCCTGACAAAGCCGTTCCTTATCAGATATTTGACCTTCGTGCCCGCGAGGGGTTCCACGTCGATGCGGCCCTGCGACCGGACGTAGTAGAAAGTGGTCCTTATCCAGTCGGCAGCGTCCCCGGCGCTCTTCACCATGCCCACGGCTATTTCGGCGTTCAGGTGCTCGGCCAGGCTGTGTTCCAGTACGGACTCGATGGGCTTGCCATCCCTCAGCAGAGCCCGGTATTCTTCAGCGCGGCCTGATGGCACTATTACGTAGCCCTTGCCGAGAGTATCGTATCCAGGCCTCCCTGCCCGGCCCAGCATCTGGAGCAGGTCGATGGGGCTTATATCCTTGTTCCCCTGAATGGGGTCGTACATCTCGACGTCCCGGATCACGACGACCCGGGCGGGCAGGTTCACTCCCCAGGCCAGCGTCGACGTGGACACCAGGATGCGGATGAGGCCTTCCCGGAATGCCCCCTCGATGAGGGCCTTATCCTCCGCGGAAAGGCCCGCGTGGTGGAAGGCGATGGCGCAGGGCAGGCATGCCTTAAGCTTTGCGTTCGATGCCTTATTTCTTATCTCCTGAAGCCTGATGGCCTCGAACGGCGGGAGCATGTACGGGTAGTTTTTCCGCACGATCTCGCATAATTTCTCGGCGGCCTGCTGGGTATCCTGTCGGGTCGAGACGAAGATCAGGGCCTGGTGGCCGTCGCCGAGCTCGTCTTTCACCAGGTCGAAGGCCTTGTAGAGCCGGACATACTTGTTCAGGAAGTCGTTAGGCTTGGGATAGTAGGGCAGGACGCTCGTTTCCAGGTCCACCGGCCGGTAGGACCCGTCGAACTCGAGGACGTTCCCCGGTGGCGCGCCGATCCAGCGGGCCACGTCGCCGATGTTGGGCATCGTGGCGCTCAATGCGACGGTCCTCAGCATTTTATGGTTCTGGGCGCTGATACGCCGCATGCGGCTGATCACTGCCTCCAGGGTGCCGCCCCTGCTATCGGAGTCGAGCAGGTGGACTTCGTCCACGATTACCAGGGCTACGTCCTGGACGAAGGCGTAGCGCTCCTGCTGGTACTTTCGGGTCGCCGAATCCCACTTCTCGGGCGTCGTGATGATCACGTTGGCCGACCGGGCCTCGGACGGGTAGAGCTCCCTCTCGCCCGTGACCACGTAGACCTTGAACCCTAGCTTGGAAAGTACCCGTTTCCACTCCGCTTCTTTTTCGTTCGTCAGGGCCCTCAGCGGGGCGATGAAGAGAATCTTGCCCCGCTCCGCCTTGCCCAGTTCCCGCACCATGGCCGCTTCCGCCAGCACGGTCTTGCCGCTGGCCGTGGGGGCCGAGACCACCGCGTTATCGTCCGATGCGAGGATGGTGGGCACTGCCTTCGACTGCATGCGGTTGAAGTTTCCGTAGGGGAACATCTCCCGGAACCGTTCGTCGATGATGTCCGCGACAGGGAGCGTGTCGCTCCCCGGGAGCATTTTGTTCATTTTAGGGCCTCTATCATGCCAGTTTTTTGTGCTGCCTGGCAGATAAAGTATCGTAGGCACATAGTAGTATATATTTGCTTAGTTACCCCATGGTGAAAATAATCATTATAAAAAAATTTATTCCACCAGCCCATCGATGCGCCCGGCAATAAAATCGGCATACGTAGGTATATCAACATTTTCAGGCGAATTCCTTCGGTGGATATACAGCCGGTTCTCCTGCTCGAGCTTCGAGTGCTCCTTGACGATCTCGATAGCGAAGCCCTCGAGCTTTTGCCGGAACTCGTGGATACAGTAGATCATGAACTTCTCGAACTTCTCCTCGTCGTCCACTTTCTCCAGCAGGCCTGGGTGCTGCTCGAGGGCGTCGAAGAACAGGGCGACGAACGAGTTATACTGGTCCTGGGACCTGAAGTGCAGGCGCTTCTGCGTGTTGATGCCCCCGATCTCCTTTATAAGGTTGATGTCCTCGCCGCCCTTCAGCTTACCCGCCTCGGCGCATATCGTCCGGTACATGAGCTCGTGCACGACGGAGGGCAGCTTGTAAACGAGGAGCTCGCTGAGCAGCTTCGACTCGTTGAAAGCGTTCACGTCCTCCTTGATGAGCACATGGATTATGTAATCTGCTATATGTTCATAAATGGCCGTGTCGAGGTGGCTGTTATTGTATTTGCTCGTATCGGCTTTCACGTTGAATACCTCTGGCTTTTCATGATTAAGACATCACTAATAGGTCGGGCATCATAATATGATTTTCGTTAAAACATCTCATGGCGATCTCAGTGCGACATAGTCAGTGATATCAAGCCTTAGTACCAGCGAGCCCTTTGACGAGAGTGTATCGATGTCCAGGTCTTTGTAGCCGTGCCTGGCGGCCACGTTGCGCTTCCCGCCCCGCGAGCCGATCGACTCTAGAAGGGCTTCAGAGACCATTTTCTTCTCCGCCGAGTCGGACACCTCGACGAGAATGCCCAGGAGCGTGGCGCTTTCGTACTCGGTGATGTCGTCGTTGAACCGGTCTACCTCGACGCTGACATGAGGGTCCTTTTTAAATAGTTCCACTTTTATTCCATAGTTCGCAAAATGAAAATACATCTTTCCCCGCAAGCATACATAGTCGAGCGGTATGATGTAAGGCTGGGGCCGGTCGTTGAACGCCATCCGGCATATGCGGCATCGTTGCAGGAGCCTTTCCATCTCCTGTTTCGACATGGCCGGCAGCCGGTAGACTTCCTGGCCCGTACTCTCTCCTGCCATCTCCATCCTTTCCCACCTTAAAGGATATTTTTTCGCTGGCGGATAAAGGCGACCGATAATAAGAGGGAAAAACTTGATGGCCTAAACGGAGAATAGCGGCCTAAAATTTATTCGGGGACGAACTGGTTGAGCTTTAGCTGCTTGTCCTCGCACTTTTCGCCGGGTATCTCGATAGGATAGACGCCTGTCAGGCAGCCGGTGCAGAGGTCTTCCTGCGGGATGCCGATGGAGTTCACGAGGCCATCCAGCGAAATGTAGTAAAGCGAGTTGGCGCCGATCAGGAATTCCACGCCTTTGACCGTCTTGTGGGCGGCGATGAGCTCGTCCCGGGTGGCCATGTCGATGCCCAGATAACAGGGAGAAATGATGGGCGGGCTGCCGATCCTGGCGTGGATCTCCCGGGCACCGCCCCTGCGCAGAAGATCGATGATGCGGCGGGAGGTCGTGCCCCGCACGATGCTGTCGTCGATGAGAATGATGTTCTTGCCGTCGATGTTCGACCGCACCGTGTTGAGCTTCAGCCGGACCGCGGTCTCCCGCATCTGCTGGCCCGGCATGATGAACGTGCGGTTCACATAACGGTTCTTAATGAGCGCCTCGGCGTATGGTATCTGTGAACCGGTAGAGTACCCGATGGCCGACGTGATCCCGGAGTCGGGGACTGGCGACACGATATCCGCCTTCGTCGGGCACTCGGCGGCCAGCGTCTGGCCGATCGTGTGCCGGACCTTGTAGACTAGCTTGCCGTCGATTATGGAGTCCGGCCTGGCGAAGTAGACGTACTCGAACATGCAGTGCGCGTGATTTCGGCACCTGATCAGCTTATGGCTCTCGATCTTTTCGCCCAGTACGACCATCTCGCCGGGTGCCACGTCTCTGACGAGCTCGCCGTTGAGCGTGTCGATAGCGGCGCTTTCGGACGCCAGGACGAATCCGCTATCTACGCGGCCGATGCATAAGGGCTTAAAGCCCAGAGGGTCCCGGACGCCGATGACCCGGTCGCCGATGAGAATGACTAAAGAATAGGAGCCTACCAGCCGCTTCATTGTCTCCCTTACGGCCTCCACTATGTCGTTCCGGATGAGCTCGCGGGCCAGCATCTGGGCGATTACCTCGGTATCCGAATCCGAAGTGAAGATGCGCCCCTGCGCTTCCAGCTCCTTTTTTAATTCGCGATAGTTCACCAGATTGCCGTTATGGGCTATGGCAATTGTGCCGTTCTTGTAGGTGACTGTGAACGGCTGGCTATTCTCCAGGCGCGAGCCGCCCGTCGTCGAATAGCGGACATGGCCAATACCGGCATAGCCGGCAAGCTTCTGCAGCCGCTCCCGGGTAAAATAGTCGGTGACCAGGCCCATGCCCTTATCAGAAATAACGGAAGTGCCGTTCGTTATCGATATGCCTGACGACTCCTGGCCGCGGTGCTGGAGGGCCTGAAGAGCGTAATAAATGTACAGCGCGGCGGCATCACTGTTCTTTTCCCCATCGAACCTTACTCCGACGACGCCGCACTTGTCTTTCATACAAAAGCGCTTGTTAACAGTATTACCACGTGTGTCTGGCCATATGGCTGTGCCAGCTCCACTTGTTCATCTTGGACGAGCGGCCGAAACCGCACGAGGCGCAGACTTTCTTGGCGTAGTTGAAGGACACCTTGCCGCACCTTCTGCAGACAACGTGCACCCTCTTCTGGCGCTTACCCTGTGATGGAGTTCCCTTGGTCATAATGATTCACCCTCGAAATGTCACTTATTGTTTAAATGCGTTATGGTTGATGATACGTCAGGGCGACACGTATACGACTGTGTCCCCACGGACGATGATCGTTCCGAGCTTCTTCGATTCCTCGTTCTCCTTGAGCTCTTCCGCGTTATCGAGGACGAGGTTCATGTGCATGTCGTAACCCTGTAATTCGCCTCTGAACTCCCGGCCGCCCTTAAGGCGTACGATCACGGGAGAGTTCAGGGCATCGTTCAAGACGTCCAATGGTCTCTGGCTCATAAAATTCCCCCAGCTAAAATATAATGCTGGCATTGTGTTAATCTCGTATAGTCTATTTAAACCTATCGCATGGATGCGCAGCCAGTAGCGCAGGAAAAGGCGGGAACGGCCGAAGGCTGGAACGGATGGCTCTCGTGCATTCGGGTAATCAGCAAAAGTATTATAGATTAAAATGATATAGAGTTTTTAGCTCAAACTTTTTGAAATACCAAGCGAGGAAGGACCTTTGAGAATCAAGGCCAGACATCATTTAAGAGAGGATGCCGTAAAAAATATCCTTGAAAACCTGAAGGCGAATTTTGGGGAATCGGCCGAGGCAGATCTTATCGGGAAAAAGCTCGAGATCGCCGAGTCCGACGAGGAGCAGGACTTCGTCCTGGTCAACGGGGAGCCGCTGCTTTTTGCGGTGGACGACACGTACTTCCCGACGATACGCGGTGCCCTTAAGATGAAGCCTAAGAAGAAGCGCGTGGTGGTCGATATGGGCGCGGTAAAGTTCGTGGCCAAGGGCGCGGACATCATGAGCCCGGGGATCGTGGACGTCGACACGGATATACGCCGGAACGACCTGGTCATCATCTGCGACGAGGTGCACGGCAAGCCGCTGGCTATCGGCCGGGCGCTGGTGAACGCAGACGCCATGATGGGCAACCGCGGAAAAGCGGTCAAATCGCTCCACTACATAGGCGACCGCATCTGGAAGATGGAAGTCTAGTCATCGGGCCCTAAACGATAAAGTAATTATACTGGTGGCTGCATTACATTTTACGGGGATAAAATGGCCAATAAAGGCATTATGGGAAAATTATTCGGCTCAAAGCCGGCAGACGGATTGGATGATTACACGGAGATCAACCTCGAGGAGATCGAAGAAGCCAAGGGCAGCGGCCCCGCGGAGACGTACGTGCGCGTCGGAGAGCTCTCCGGCCTCGGCCAGATACCCGAGCTGAAGAGGGAGATCTATAACGGAAACATCGTCATCGCGGACATCACGCCGATCAAGGGCGACAGCCTGACCAGGGACCGGGCCCTGAAGGACCTCAAGCAGGTCGCCCTGGACGTTAGCGGCGACATTGCCATGATCAACGACAGCCAGATAGTCGTTACTCCGATGTCTATCAAGATCGACAGGACAAAGTTTTCAAGCAAGTAACGCTCCTCATAGGTTCGATGATAGATTCGGGTCAGGAAAACTTCTCATCTACGTTAGTCAGCTCGGAAAATAAGTGTCCTGTCTGCGGTAGCTCAGTCCATATGTACAGCAACCAGGACAACATTCCTTATTTTGGCGACATCCTGGAAGTCAGTATCTTCTGCCATTGCGGATTCAAGTTCGTCGATACCATCATCCTGAGCCAGAAAGAGCCGCTGCGCCATATGAAGCGGGTCTGCAGCGAGGGCGACCTCTGGACCCGGGTCATACGGTCCACGTCGGGCACCATTCGCATTCCCGAGTGGGGCGTCGAGATCGAGCCCGGCCCGGCCTCCGAAGCCTATATAACCAATGTCGAGGGCGTCATCGAGCGCATCCAGGGAGTCGTGGGCATGGCCAGACGGTGGTCGGAGACCGATGAGGAACGTGAAAAGGCGGACGCCCTCCTGTGCACCATGCAGGAAGCCCGGGATGGCAAGCCGGACTTCACCATAGTCATCGAGGACCCTCAGGGCAACAGCGCTGTCATCGGCGATGGCGTGGAAGTCACGAAGCTCACCGAGGAAGAGGCGCAGGGCCTGCCTTCGGGCATGTACGTTATACAAAAATAATTCCTTTTTCCATTCATTATCTTTTTCAATTATTTGAGTTATGCGGGGAAAACTAAAAGCCCGTAAAAGGTTATTTTCCCGCGCTCTTTGCGGCCTTGCGGTCGAACTCGGCGCCCGCGCAGTCGTCGCAAAGCTGCCCCGTCGCCCAGGTGATGCCCCCGCATTTCGGGCATCTCGGGCCCGCCTGGCGGGACTGCTGGAGCCTGGTCGGCTCCTTTGCATCGCGGCGTGTGTCCATGCCTGGCCGGGCCGTGACCAATGATGTTTCCGGCTTCCTTATCTTTGGAGGCTCTGGAGCGGGCGGCGCCGCCTTTGCTTTAGGCTTGGCTTTTACCGCCAGGTGGCCGACGCCCAGCGAGTCGAGGATGGCCTCGGCGTCGCTCTTGAACTCTTTACGTGTGAGCTCGATGATCTCCTTTAATTCCTCGTCCGTGAACTGGGTCTCGCTGCCCGAGGGGCCGGCCTGCAGCTTCACCAGGTCCACGAAGCTCTTATGCCCATTCTCCGAATCCCGGACGCTCGCCGGCGCTTTCTCCTCCTCCTTCTTCACGCTCCGCCAGATGATCTGGTACGCCTCGTTCGCGTTCCGCTTCACCTGGGCGTCCGGGTAAAACGACGCCAGCGACTGGAGAAATGGCAAGGCTTTGCTCACGTATTCCGGGTGCGTGCGCGCGATGATCCCTATTAGCTTCGCCGACTGGGCCCTGGTCAATTTGTTGATGCTGCCAAGCTGCTTGATGAGGGCGGCCGAGTGGTACTCGAAGTACTCGGGCTTTTGGGCCGCGAGCATCTGGAGAGTATGAAAAATGGTCGTGGAGATACCGGCATGCGTATCGTCCATGGCGGCGATCAGTTCCGGCATCATGAGCGTCGCGTAGTAGTCGTCCGCCTTGACGAAGTAGACCAGGAACCGCACGATCTCGATCTTCAGTTCCTTACGCTGAAGGGCGTCTTTTTTATTGACGGGAGCCTTGAGGAGCGACAGGAGCAGGGTGATGATGAACTCGTTCTTGGCCTGGGGCAGGAAAGGCAGGAGCTCGAGCGCCTTAACCGAGCCGGTGAGGACGCTGATATTATCAGGGTACTTGACCAGGTTGGTCATCAGAGCGTCGGCCAGGCTCTTCACGTCGTCGTCGCTCATCTTCTCGACAATGCTATAGAGCTGGTCGAGCGTATGGTCGTCGCATTCGCCGATGCTGATGATCTGAAGAATGCCCTCGACATTGTTCGTCTGCGGCCTGGACCCGAATAATGGCATATTATATCTCTCCTGGCTTTACTTTCAATGCCCGCTACGAAAGCTTTTATATGCGGGCCTGCCCACCTAATGACTAATTTATATGGCTGAATAATGATAAAGCTTACTTATCGTCTGGAGAAGAGTAGATGAGGATACTCGGCATCGACCCGGGCATCGCGCTCACCGGTTTCGGGGTCATCGACAAGGAGGGCGTACGCATCAAAGCGGGCAGCTACGGCCACATTTCAACTGAGAGCCATACGCCAGTCCCGGACCGGCTAAAGATCTTATATGACGATATGGCCAATATCGTACAGGAATACAGGCCCGACGTCATGGCAGTCGAGGAGCTGTTCTTCAACAAGAACGCCAAGACTGCCATCATCGCCGCCCAGGCAAGGGGGGTCATCATCCTCTCGGCGGTGAACAACGATGTCAAGGTCGTCGAGTACACGCCTCTGCAGGTTAAGCAGGCCGTCATCGGCTACGGGAGGGCGAGCAAGCAGCAGGTGCAGTTCATGGTCAAGGAATTGCTGTGCCTGAAGGAGATACCGAAGCCGGACGACACGGCGGACGCGCTGGCCATCGCAATATGCCACGCCAACTCAGTGGATATCATGAAACAACTGGACAGGAAATCGTAATGATCGCACATCTGGAAGGAAGTCTCGAGTATAAGGGACAGGACAGGATCGTCATCGACGTCGGCGGCGTGGGCTATGACGTTCGGGTGCCTACGCACCTCTATGACCTGCTCCCCGGCGAGGGGGAGCGATGCAAGGTGTTCATCCACACCTATTTCAGGGAGGAGGACGGCACGTCGCTGTACGGCTTCACGACCTGGCAGGACCGGGAGTTCTTTAAGCTGCTGATGACCGTCTCGGGCATAGGGCCGAAAGTGGCGCTGGGCATCATGTCGAGCATAACGGCCTCGGATTTGGCTGAGGCCATCGTGGCCGAGGACGCGAAGGCGTTAACGCAGGTCAACGGGGTGGGCAAGAAGATGGCGCAGCGCCTTATCCTGGAGCTTAAGGACAAGGTGGCGGAAATGGCCATCGAGAGCCATGCTAAGAAACCCCCTGCTGACACGGTCTCGGAGGACGCGGCGTCAGCCCTGGTGGCGCTGGGCTACAGCCGGCAGGCGGCGACCGCCGCCGTGACGAAGGCGCGGGAGGCCGCGCCCGGCCCGTCGAGAGTTGAAGAACTGATCAAGACATCGCTCAGGTATCTATGATAAACGTATCTGAAAACGAAAAAGAGGAAAACAAAGAGAGGATCGTGACTCCCGAGGAGACCGAGGAAGAGCGGATGGCGTCTGCCTTCGAAGGCCTGAGGCCAAAGTCACTGGACGAGTTCATCGGGCAGCGTAAGATTAAGGAAAACCTGAAAGTATTCATCGAGGCCGCCCGCCAGCGGCACGAGCCTCTGGACCACGTATTGTTATACGGCCCTCCGGGCCTGGGAAAGACTACGCTGGCGCATATTATCGCAAAGGAGATGAGCGCCAACATCCGCGTCACGTCGGGCCCCGCCATCGAGAGGCCCGGCGACCTGGCGGCCATCCTGACGAACATCAAGGAAGGCGACGTCATATTCATCGACGAGATCCACCGCCTGAGCCACGTGGTCGAGGAGGTCATGTACCCGGCCATGGAGGACTTCGAGATCGACATCATAATCGGCAAGGGCCCCAGCGCACGTTCCATACGCCTTGAGCTACCGAAGTTCACCCTGGTAGGCGCGACGACCCGGGCGGGCCTTCTGACGTCCCCGCTTCGAGACCGGTTTGGCATGTCCATGCGGTTCGACTTTTACGAGCCGAGGGACCTGAAGACCATCATTGACCGCTCGGCAAAGATCCTGGATATCGATATCAGCGATGAGGGCGCCATGGAGATCGCGAAGCGCTCCCGGGGCACCCCACGTATCGCGAACCGATTATTAAGACGGGTCCGCGACTTCGCGGCCGTCGGAAACCGGGATCTCATCGACCTGGATATCGTCAACGACTCGCTGAACCGCCTTGACGTGGATTATTTAGGGCTGGATGGCATGGACCGGCGGATCCTTAAGAAGATCGTGAAGGACTTCGACGGCGGCCCCGTGGGCGCGGAAACGCTCGCCGTTACGGTGAGCGAAGAGGTGGAGACCATCGAGGACGTTTATGAGCCCTACCTGATCCAGATCGGGTTCATCAACCGCACGCCCCGGGGAAGAGTCGCCACGAAGGCAGCGGTCGAGCACCTCCAAAAGATGAAAGAAATATAAAATGCCAGGGCTCGCTGGCATTTTCTCTTTAGCTCGTCACGTACAGGTTATTATCGATGAAGTAGACGTCCTTGTTCGTCCCGTCGACGAACAGCAGGTGTACCTTGTTATTGTTGAACGTGATCTGGCTGACCTTGGGCAGGGCAGGGTCCAAATTGACCGTGTAGTCGGCGTTATTGAACGTGCGGTTGCTGAAGATGAACTGCCGCAGGTCGTTGTTATCGGCCGTCAGCTTCGTGATCGTGCCATTAAGCTCCGTCAGGTTCTGGGCGTACTGCACCTTGAGCTGGTCGTTCTGCCGGTAGAGGTTGTTATTCTCGACGGCCAGCGCCGTGATCGCCACGAAGCAGATGATGCATACGCCGACCAGGACGATGATCAGCTTGGAGACGATGTCGTTGTACCTGCGCAGCTTTTCCTCTTTTTGACGGTCCTGGTTATCTCTCAGTTTTTTCAGCCAGTCGTTCATTTCAAGCTCGCCCGACGGCGCGGGCTTATCCCCTGCCGGGACCGCCGGGAGGTTGTCGTTAGCCATAGTTGAGCCACCAGATATCTAGTGTACGCTAATAGCGTATATATTTTCTTTAAAATGATGAATCGATTATCTGAAATTAATATATATAGCCTGCATGTTAAAAAGCTTTCCGCTATCTGCCGATTCCGAAATGATTATCACCCTTAGGGTCATATTGTTTATTATACCTTTCTGGATATGTAAATTCATACCCGGGATGTATGAAAAATACAGGGGTAAAACACATGTACGTCTCTGAGATAACAACGGACAACTTCGAAAGTGTAGACATAAAGGCGAAGCTTCAGGAAGTGCTGCCTTTATTCAAGAACACCAACAACCCGGCAGTGCTCGTTTTCGACGGAAAGCAGTACGCGGGCATGGTGACCGAGAAGTCCATCGTACGGTCCATCCATGACCTCAAGACGGGAATCGGCGGGCTGGTTAAAAAGACGCCGAAGATTACCCCGAATACTACTATTTGTGAGGCTGCCAGGCTCATGGTGGAGAACCAGCTGAAGCAGCTTCCCGTATTCGACAAGAAGATCATCGGCGTAGTCACCAACGAGAACCTCATGAAGGAGGCCATGAATATGGACTTCGGCGAGATGTCCGTCGCCAGCATCATGAGCGAGGACACCATCTGGCTGGACGCCGACGACCACGTGGGAAAGCTTATCAACATTTTCCGGGAAGAGGGCATCTCTCGGACGCCCGTCCTGAAGAACGGCAAGCTGGTGGGCATCGTGACCATGCATGATCTGCTCGAGCTCATCCTGCCGAAGAAGATCGGCGCAGGCAAGGACAGCAGGGGCGCCAACAACTCCCCCATGAGGAACATCAAGGTCAAGGACATCATGACGGAGAGCGTCGTTACCGTGGAGCCGGACTCGACCATACGAGAGGCCGTCGACCTCATGCTAGACCGGGATATCCAGGGCCTGGTCGTGGTGGACGGCAGGGCGGTAAAAGGTGTCCTTACCCGCACGGACGTGCTGCTCGCCCTGGCGGCCCTGGAAAAGAAGAAGGTGAGCAACCCGAACTTCACGCTGCAGCTGACCAATGGCAGTCTCGTCGATTTCGACCAGGACTACGTGACGACGTCCATCAAGGGCTTCATCAAGAAGTCGGAGAAATTCCTGGGCCGGGGCACCATTAACGTCTATTTCAAGCAGCACAAGGAGACGTTCCGGGGTACGCCTTTAGTGCTTTGCCGCGTGCGCCTCAAGACCGACCGCCACTATTACAACGCCAAGGGCGAAGGCTGGGGCGCCGACGGCGCATTCCACCTGGCCATGTCGACCCTGGAGCGTCAGGTGCTCAACGATAAGGAGATGCGCGAGGAGCGCCGCTATCCGGACGCGGCCTTCGCCGATAAACTAGATATATTCTGAATGCGATTCTACGGCTGATGGTACGAAGCACCGAAGACCTGGAAGAGCTGACCTGGCAGGAGTTCGAGGAATACATACGGGACTTGCTGGAGCATCACGACTTCGAGGTGCAGTTCCGTAAGGTCTTCAGGACTCCCGAAAGGGGCTACCAGATCGACGCAGTAGCGATACGTAAAGACCTGTGCCTGTGCATCGACGGCAAGAAATACGGCCGCAGCCGGCCCAGGTCTTCCTCTTTAAAGGAGCAGGCCAAGCTCCACTATGAGCGCACGCTAGCCTACGAGGAAAAGATCGGCATCAAGTCCATACCGCTCATAGTATCCTGGCTGGACGACAGCCTCATGGTCGAGAACGGTTGCATCTTCGTCTCCATCGACAGGCTCAACGACTTTTTACTTAACGTGGATGCCATTCTGGATGAGCTGGGATACTGACCACGGCGACACGGAGGCATCACGGAGGACACGGCTTATTATTCACCACGGCGACACGGCGAACACGGCGCTTTTTTATGATCGGCATGGCGGATGCACGGCGACACGGTTTCCTGATAATATTATTAAGCAGGGGGTCTCCGAGGGGTAAGCAAGAGCGCTCCGCGCGGCGTCAGCCCCCTTTAGGAATTAAAAGTCCTCCGTGCCCTCTGTGTCCTCCGTGGTTAATATTAAACCGGTGTCCTCTGTGGTGCCTCCGTACCCATC
>NZ_DATJPM010000059.1 GCF_035506375.1 Methanocella sp. | reverse complement strand
CAGCATTTCAGCCCATGGAAAGCCTTCACGTCATCAATCAGACGGCGAAGCTTGTGGGAAAGGACTTGATTGCTGTCTCGCCCAACGGTACGATCGAGTGGACTCGCCACTTTACCGACGATGTCGCTGTGCAGGACAATTCGCACGTCGAGGCGCATGGTGGCCGCGTCTACCTGTACCATGATTATAATGAGACTGTGCTGGATAGCTCGGGTAACCTGCTGTTCACCATAGAGAACATTTCCAATCCGCCATCGCTGGATGAGGACGGCAATATCTATGCGGTCCGGGCAGCCAAAGAGACCCGTACCTGGCTTTCCACATTCGTCGACGGCGTATACTACGATTACAGGACTCCGTCCAACCTTATCGAGGCGTTTGCCCCGGACGGAACGTTAAAATGGACGAAGGAGCTTGACCGAAAAGTGGCCTATACCTACTTCTTCCCCGTCATGTGGAACGGAAAGATCGGTATCCCATTATACGTCGATGGCCGGCTCTATGTGCCCCAAGATAATGGCACGACCGCACTTAGCAAGGACGGCTCCGTCACATGGAAAAAGGACTTTGGCGAGGAATACGGCCTGTTCTACCTGATGCCCACGGACACGAAGGGAGACATTTACCTGTACCGCAGGAATAATGACGGCGGCCAAAATATTCTGGTCGTCAGGCCGGACGGTACGACGCTGCCCGCGGCAGATCTAGGCCAGGCCATACTGGTCAGCGCCTCAGAAGGCTTGTTATTCGAAGATAATAAGCCCTTTTCGGAATGGTATAAGAACACGACCCCCGATAACCTGGAAACGGGCGAGGTGGCAGCCATGGACCTGCTGAGCGGCAAATATATCTGGAACTTCACGACGCCCCTGGGTCAGCCGACAACGGTCATCGTGAACAAGTCTAATATTGTTACCCTGTTCCCTGACTATTGGGCCATGGGCAGAGTGCCGGGCGGCATCCAGCATGGAAACTCCAGTCTGCAGATCGTACCGGCAGAAAACATGACGTACGTCTATTTCAGGACATCATCGCACGAAGATCCGGTAGTATATGGCCAGTCATCATGCACGTACTATAGCGCATTATATGCCATCGACCGGAGTGGCAAGCTCGTCTGGCAGAAGCCAATGGACCTCTTCGTAACGGCAGCAGCGGCCAATAACACCACCATCTACTATGGCACGAGTGGCGGCGGCATCTCCGTCGCCACCATCGGCGCCGTCGCGGGCGTGGCCATCGTCGGCTCACTCCTCGCTTTCTTCCTGTTCGGCAGCGTTACCCGGGCGAGGTCTAAGATCGACAAGAACGACAACCGGAACCGGATAAACAAATTCATTGCGGACCGCCCCGGCTCGACGCTCTACGAGATATCTAAGGAGCTGGGCATGAACATTGGCACGCTCCGCTACCACCTGATGATACTGGGCCTCAACCACCGGATCGTCACATATAACGACGAAGGCAAGTTCGTCCGGTACTTCACGAACTCGAACACCTACAGCGACGATGACAAGATGGTCATCTCGCTCCTGAGGCGTGAGTCCATGGGCAGGCTCCTGAAGGCCGTCCTCGACAGCGGCGAAATCACGAACAGCGAACTCTGCGTTAAGCTCGGCTTGCCTGAAAGCGGTATAAGCAAATACCTGAGCGAGCTGTCGGATAAGGGCGTTGTGACGAAGACGGGTCAGGGCACCCGCATGTACTTCTCGATCCGGGAAATACACCGGGACCGCCTATCTAAAGCCTTGGCCATGGTGGATAATACGGGTGCGATCGTTAAGGCTGAAGAAGTGTCGTCCGACCAAGTCGGAGCATGAGGGCGATATAATAGAATCCTAAGTCATCTTTTTTTACTTTTTTATATTACATCGCTCATTTTAGCCTTGACATTATCGTAGAGCTTGACCTTCTTGCCTTCCCGCAGGTTCTTCTGGATATACCAGAGGGTAGACTTGTTAATCCCAAGTTCTTTCCGCTGCTCGGGCGTCATGTTCAGGATGAAGACCCTGGTCTTGTTATCGTCGTTCCGCTTGATGGGGACACCTGGCACGTTGAAATGTAGTTCTTTCGACCTGTCGCTGATGTAGTTGGCGAGGGTTTATATTCTATCGACAGATATGTAATAATTGTCGGATGATTTCGGCTAACGTAGAGCCAAACCTCGAGTAAGGGCGTTCAGTCGGGGCGCTTACTTTTATAGCAAATTTCCGCCGCGGCAAAAATAAATATTTCCACGGCCATGCAGTCGTCGGGATCATGGCACGATGAACTAATATAAATGCTTTATTTTCCAGACGATAAATAAACAAATCGAGCCATATAAATAAACACGAAAAGCGTCCGGCGCATAAGGAAAAAATATTATAATGAAAATATTATAATTAAAAATGCCTTTCTGTCTGCCGATTTCTGAAAAACGCCATACGCCAATGGCATATTTACATAATCCGCGGAAACTGGCGCACTGCGCCAACAAAATTACGCTGCCGGTCCGCTTTTCCACCAACATATTAGAGCAGGATTAATCTCCGCCAGCAACCAGATATCAAACACTCACACCATAAAAAAGGCAAAACAGGAGCTTATACATGTTGGAATGCGCCAAGGAAACTAAAAAGTTTATAACGTATCACATACCGGACCGGATCAGAGAAGAGCTTGGGGACGACGGCCGTATCATCGACCGCATCAAAGTGGTAAGCTTCCCGGACAGGCAGAATACTCGGGGAGTCTTCCTCTGCACCACGAGGAACGACGAGATCGAGGAGGTCTCGCCCACGCCCATGCAGGCCTGCGGCCTGGTGACCGTGCTCGACGGCAAGTTCGTGCTCATCCACAGCGAGGGAGAGACCACGTTACACTTTACCAACGCGAAGTCCGAGGAAGAGGTCGTCGACGAGGTCTACCTGCTATCCGAAAAGAACGGCCTGTCCAGGGGCATCTCCGCCTACAAGAGGATGATGCCCCGGCTCGAAGCCCGGGCCAGCTAACACTTTTTTATTAAAAACTTTTTCGTATCCCGGCCGATATCGCCTCTTCACGGGGCACGAGGAGTCAAAAGCGCTTTTTCTGCGGGACTGCCGGAAGGCCATCCTGGCGGACAGGGAAAAATGGGCCCACGACTACCGCTACTGGCTAGGGGGGGTGTCTAGACCAGCGAGCGCAGGTAGCCCAGGTAGGGCACCTTGAACCTGGCGATGCCCAGGATCCATTCCTTCTTTACGGGCTGCTCGTAGCATATCGATGGGGCCATCTGGTCGTAGACGCCGTGGTTGTTATCGCCCAGGGTTATATAGCCCGACCACGGGGCCGCAGGGCCCCCGGGCCACATGGGCTCGCCCGCTTTCACCCACCGGATGGCCCGGTGGATCACGAGGGGCCTGGATGCGTCGTCATAGGGCTCGTACACGATGACGTCGCCGTAACCGTTATACATCGTATAGTTAGTGGCCGTCGAGTTCTCGTAGGTCTGGACGTCGCCCCGGCTCAGGCCCTGTATGAACACCAGGTCGCCGTTCTCCATGTTGGGCAGCATGCTGATGCCGTTGACCGAGACCATAGGGGGCCACATGCCCGCGTACAGGTAGAGCACCGCGGCGATGACCGCCACGACGGCCAAGGAGAACACGGTGTCCTGAATGAACCCGTAGATCCCCGGATGTTTCGCCTCAAAATTTTTCAGGAAATCGGGTGTTTTGACCATGGCAACTCATCCCTCAGCGAATTGTTGTAGAAAAAGCCCCCATTGTATTAATATTTTTTCGCATCTTTTATGGTAAAAGTTAAACCGCCGCCCGTTTATGTTTCTTGAATGCCCCGGAAGAATATAAGAACGGCGGTCACATAAAAAAATGACCGGATGATGCCGGGGGAGTTAAACTTTTAAAGGGCGTGCTGCGATGCCATTGTAAATATATATAAATCAGGAAGGATTTCTACTATATGATATTTATGGCAAATAAAATGGGGGCCAAAAAGAAGGTACACATCGGCGGTACCATCGACAGCGACGTCGCCGAGTGGCTGCTTAAGACCAGGGGCGGGGAAAAATTTTCCACCCACTTGAACGATATTCTCCGGAACGCGATGGAAACCGGCGTAACGCATGGAATTTCCTCGCTCTCGCAGTTTAAGAGCACCGTGGAGACGCTGAGGCAGAGGGTCATGTCCCTGCAGGACCGTGTGGAGGGCCTCGAAGCCGGCGGACGGGTCCCTCGCAGGGGAAGGCCAAGGAAGGCGCAGATCGTTCCTGAGGCGTTGGGGTCCGAGGGATACGACGTTCATGCCGACATAGACTGGTTTATTTCCCACGACAAGTACAAGAAGGTCAAGCCCGAGACCATGGAGAAGGCCTTCGCGATGGTCGCCCGGGAGTTTGAGAAGGGCGGCGACGTGACCGTGGGAATCTTCAAGCCGTACTACAGCACCGATGAAGTGGGCGTGCCCTACCCGACGTTCAAGCTGTTCTACTTTCCGCTAATAAGGGACCGCATGCTCATGAAGGGCATGATCGAGAAGGTCGAGCACGCGGGCAAAAAAGGCGTATACCGGAAGCGCCCGGCCTGAGGGCCTACTCTTCCTCTTCGCCGCCCTGGATGCCTTCGGCCTCCAGCGCCTTCGCGTAGTCGATGAGCAGCTCGCCCAGCTCCTTAGCGTAGCGCGGGTTCAGCTTGAACCGGCCGATCTTGCGGTCGTTCCTCACCTTGGCGATCTCGATGAACGACTTGCCGTACTTGTCAACGTCCATGCGGATGGTCATCTTCCAGCCTCCGCCCATGTTAATTTCCCTGTCTTCTACCAGGAGAACGCCTCCTCTGCTTTACTAACTCCTTCACTTCGATATAACCGTTTCCGACGATAAGCGTATTTTACCCGAAAATATTAATTATTTATACTATTGAGCTTGACTTATGGACAGCCATGATGTTCGAGAAGATACGCACGGTCCCCACGGCGGACGAGCTGCTGGATAAGGCCTATTCCAGGGCCGCGAGGGCCGGCAGGGGAAAGATACGGGAAGTCACTGACCGGAAGGAGCTGGAGGAGTCGATGCTCCTGACGTCCAGCAACATAATTACCGATAATCTCAGGAATATCGCCGGCGACTGGCCCAGCCTGGACCGCATGAGCGACTTTTACAAGGAATTGACGGACATCATCGTGGGCATCGACCGGCTGAAGATGTCCCTGGGCTCGCTGGACTGGGCGGCGTCCAAGGTCAAGGAGATCTCGAGGAAGTACGTGGGCACCATGCGGAAGAGCCAGGACCCCGTACTCGTGCGGAAGCAGGCCTACGGCCGCATCTCCTCCATCGTTTACGATATCGACAAGGACCTTCGCCTGTTGAACGAGGCGAGGAATAAATTAAGAGACCTGCCGGACGTCAAGGAGGAACCGACTATTGTTGTCGCCGGCTACCCCAACGTCGGCAAGTCGAGCTTCGTGTCGGACATCACGGGCGCCCGGCCCGAGATCGCCCAGTATCCGTTCACAACGAAAAGCATCACCATCGGCCATTTCACGAAAAATAGAAAGCGCTACCAGGTCATCGACACCCCCGGCCTGCTGGACCGGCCCCTCGACGAGCGGAACGATATCGAGCGGCAGGCGATCTCCGCGTTGCGCCACGTGGGCAACGTCGCTCTCTTTATCATCGACCCGAGCGAAACGTGCGGCTACACGCTCAAGGAGCAGTACCATCTCCTGAAAGAGGTCCGGGACTTCGTGCATATGCCCGTCGTGGTCGCCGCCAATAAGATCGATATCAGGGGCGGAGACGAAAAGGTCGAGGCGGACATACGCATGTCCACGCTGAAGGGCGAGGGCGTCGTGGAGGCCCGGGACTGCCTGGTGAGAATGATAGAGTCCCAGGTGCCGAAGAAAAAGCCCGAAGAGCCCGGCATCGAGCTCCCGCCGTCCCGCAAGAAGAAGTGAGGCTGACGTCCCGGCAAGGCCATCGATATTAGCTAAGTCCCTCTAAACATCATAACAATGCACGAAGACGGTTTCAGCCTCAAAGCGACTCGAAGCCGGCTCTAAGTTCTCTAAGACTTATTAAAAATCGTTGGTGCGGCCTGGTGTAAACTCCGTGCCGCCTGGTGATATAATATAAAATTGGTGCGGCCTGGTGTAAACTTAGTGCGGTTGAAACCAGAGCGCTTACAAGCGGCACCAGGTTTACATCAGGCGACACCAATTATTTTATTAGTCACCAAACTACACCAAGGTTACACCAGGCCGCACCAACGATTTTTAAATATTTATCGATGTCTTCGTGTAGCTTCAGGCCCGCTTAGAGAACTTAGAGGCTGAAAAAGTCTTCGTATAACTTATGATTCTTCGGGGATCTTGACGGGAGCCGCGAAAAGCTTATAAGAGCGGTCCCGGCAATGCATATTGGAAGTGGGCACATGGAAGACAAAGACCTTGAGAAAGTGACGAAGATGCTGGAGCGGGGCGGCACGATGCTCGCGAAGCACTGCGAGTGCGGGGCGCCCCTGTTCAAGTACCAGGGCAAGGTCGTCTGCCCGGTCTGCGACGCCAAAAAGCAGGAGCAGGCCCGCCTGGCGGTGCCAGTGGAGACCCGGCCGGCCGTTTCGCACCAGGCCGTGGAAAAGGTCAATAGTACGCCCGTTATGGAGATGCCCGAGCGGCGCATGAGCGTGGTCGTGGGAAGCGAGGAATTGAATGACGCGGCCGTCGAGGCGGCGGTCATCGCGAAGATTAACGACATCGCGGCCCGGCTCGCCTCCGAGACCTACCCGAACAAGATCCAGATGTACCTGGACATCCTGGAGAGGTCCCTGCGGGTCCTGAAAGAGCTGCACGGAATATCCCGCTAAGCCTTTTTTTCTATAGCGCTCCTGTAAACGGCCAGGAGCCTGTCAGTGCTTTTTTCGAGAGAGTGCTCCGACGCGGTGCTGAGCGCGCCCTGCCCGAGCCTTTCCCGAAGCGCCTTATCGCCTAAGACCGCGATCAGATAGCCGGCCAGGGCCTTCGTATCGTCCGTATTAAAAAGGAAGCCGTTCTCCCCCGGCACTACGGCGTCCGGGATGGCCCCGGCGTCGGCGCCCACCACGGGCACCCCCGTCGCGAATGCCTCCAGGACGATGAGCGACTGGGTCTCCACGGGCGAGTTCAGCGCCAGCACGTCCGCCGCCGCGAAGGCCTTCGGGAAGTCCTCGTCGCCCACGTAGCCCGTGAAGACGACGGACTCTTGCAGCCCGAGCTTTTCCACGAGCGCGTCGAGCGACTTTCTCGAGGGGCCCTTGCCCACGATGAGCAGCTTCGCGTCCGGGATGGCCCCGAGCACAAGTGGCATGGCCCTGATGACGCCGTCGATGCGCTTCTCGAAGCTGAGCCGGCCGCCGTGCAGGATGACCGGCGCGTCGCCGAGCCCGAACCTCTCCCGGAATTCGCCCCTGCCGGCCCTGCCATACCTTTTCAGGTCGAGGCCGTTGGACACGACCTCAACGCGCTTATTTTTTATGTCGATGTACCGGGCGGCGGACCTCGCCGGGACGATGACCACGTCGCAATTGCCGTAAAACCAGTTCTGGTAGGCCTTCGCGATGCCCTGGAGCATGTGCCGGCTCGCCGTGAAACGCTTCGCTATGTAGACCACGTACTCGTCCACGGGAGTGTGGAACGTGCCCACGAGCGGCACTTTCAGGCGCCTGGCGGTGCGCCACGCGCAGTAGCCCATGACAAAAGGCGTATGGGCGTGGACGACCTCCGGCTTGAAGCGGGAGGCGTCCCGGATGGGGCGAATGGCGTCCACCGAGGACTCGAACTCCGGGTACGGTAAAAATGTAAAGGCCTGGTAGCGGTGCACTTCGGCACCGTCCATCTCGACGGTGCCGGGCTTCCGGCCTTCGGTGAAAACCCTTACCTCGTGGCCCCGGCCCGACAGCGTCCGGTCGAAGTTCCGGACGGCGTTGACCACGCCGTTGACCTGGGGAAAGAAGGTGTCCGTGAACACGGCGATCTTCATGTTTAACCGTAGGGAGCGTAATACCCATTAATATTACGGGCCGCCCCGAAAGATAACCCGTTGCCCGGCTTGCATCAATTAAAATACGATACGGGCTAATCAGGGCAAAAGGGCCCGATATTACTTTCACGGCGCACTAACACAGCGTTAATAATACTAAATAGGCGAAAAAAAGGCATAAATATGGCAGAAAGAAAAACGGCCAGAGAGCTGGCAAAGGACATGAAGGAGATATCCTTCAGCGAGTTCATCGCCACGAACCCCCACTTAGTGGGCTTTGAGAGCTCGCTCAAGATGATACCGATGTCCATCCACGAGATACTCACCAATTCACTGGACGCCTGCGAGTCGGCGGGCATTTTACCCGAGGTCTGGATCGACCTGAAGAGCATCGACGAGAAGGGCCGGCTGAAGCGGTACCGCCTCATGGTCAGGGATAACGGCCCCGGGATAATGCCTAAGAACATCCCGCCCGTGTTCGGTAAGCTGCTGTACGGCAGCAAGTTCGGCGTCAGGAAACAGTCGCGGGGGCAGCAGGGCATCGGCGTCTCCGCCGTCGTACTGATATCGCAGATAAAAACTGGCGAGCACACGGTCGTGAGGTCTTCGACGGACGGCCGGAACACGCACGTCTACGAGCTCACGGTAGACGTGAATAAGAACGCCGCGAAGATCCATAATACTTACAAAGAGAAGTCTGACGGCTGGCGGGGCGTGGAGGTCAGCGTGGTGCTGGAGGCCATGTTCTCGGCGCGCATCATGGAGTACCTGGAGCTCACGGCGGCCATTAACCCCCACCTGGCGCTGCACTACGACGGCGTGGACGAGAAGGACCGGCTTGACGTCGAGCGGAGGACCGACGGGCTCCCGAAACAGCCCGTGGAGACGAAGCCCCACCCTCTGGGCGCGGACTACGACCTGCTGAGCAGGATGACAGCGAGGACGAAGCACAAGAGGCTCTACGATTTTCTTAAGGGCGAGTTCGACCGGGTGCGCTCCGAGACCGTGAGGAGCATCATCAGGCAGTGCAAGGATTCCATTGAAGTGGACAAGCCGCCCGCGGAATTCACCAGAAAAGAGCTGAACGGCCTCGTGGAGGCCATGCGGCTCGTGGAGACCCTGCCGCCCTCGCCGGAGTGCCTGTCCCCGGTCGGGGAGGCCATCCTCATCAAGGGCGTCGTGGACCGGCTCCGGCCCAAATTCATCTCGGCCGTCACCCGTAAGCCGTCCGCCATGCGCGGCCAGCCGTTCCTGGTCGAGGTCATCATCGCCTACAACTGCGAGGCGGACTTCGGCGGCTCCCCCGACCCCGTGACCGGCGTGTTCGTCCACCGGTTCGTCAACCGGGTGCCGCTGCTCTTCTCCGAGTCGAGCGACGTCATCCTCAAGGCCGCCCGGGAGGCGGGGCTGAGCCGGTACGAGATCACCCAGGAGTCTAAGTCCCATGTGTTCGTCCACGTGGCGGGCGTCAACATCCCTTACACGAGCGAGAGCAAGGAGGCCATAAAGGCCGTGGACGAGTACTACGAGGAAATACGGCTAGCCCTACAGGACTGCGGGAGGAAGATCTCGAAGCATATCCGCCAGATCAGGCGGACCGAGGAGAGCCTCATCAAGGGCAAGAAGAAGGCGGTCATCCACTCGCTGCTGCTGCGAGAGCTTAACCGGTTCGCCGGGAAGAAGGTCGCCGACCTGGAGTACGCCGAGGCGTTCGGCTTTGACGACTCGCTCTGGGAAGTGGTCAGCCAGTACAGGCTGGACGTGTGGAGGACGGCCCCTAATAAGGTCACGGAGGTGAAGGATGCGGCGGTCGCCGCCTGACTTTGGCCGTAAAGAAAGTAGATACTAAGCCCCAGAGGAAGCCCGGTGGCAAGACGGCCGTCCGCATGCGCCTCTACGACGAGATCGAGGCCGCGGCGATGGCCGATGATTTCGAGGGCCTGTACGACATAGCCTCGTCCGCGAAGCGGGCCGACTTTATCAAAATGCTGGACCGGCTCGAGGAAGAGGGGCATTCGGGCATGACCCTGGCCCGGAATATTCTCCGGGATCGGAGGCTCACGCGTGACCAGGAGCAGGCGATCATGATCCTGTCGGCCTCCTGCCTGGGCTCGATGGTCCGCGTCGAGAACGCGCTGCCGTATACTTTTAAGGCCCTGAAGGTCGACAGGAGCTCCGTTGAGTACGATGACGTGGAAGGGTACAACGTCACCGGGGACACTGTCGCCATGAGCACTGCCAACATCGACCAGGCGGCGACGATAGCGAAATTGCAGTTCCTGGTGAACCACGTCATCGAGACGGTGGCCGCCAACTCCGTGTCCACGAAGAGGGACTGCTACTACATGCTGAAGAACCAGTTCCAGAAGTACCCGTGGATGGACCTGAACGGCCAGGGCGAGAGCGACCGGCTTATCGATACGCTGGAGCGCATCATCCGCATGCAAAGGGAAAATTTAAACATCATCGCCGATCCGAGGGGGCTCATATACGGCGACATAACGCTCGTCGACGAGGAAGGCAAGGAGTTCAGCTGTAAGGAGAGGGAGCAGGGCATCACCGGCCTGGCAGGGCAGTGGGAGGTAAAATCCCATAAGGTTAAAGCCATAATCGCTATCGAGAAGACGGGCGTCTTCATGGACCTGAAGAAATTAAAGGTCGCCGACGAGCTGAACATAGGGCTCATCCACCTGGGCGGCCAGCCGGCGAGAGGGTGCCGGGCGCTGATCAAGCTCCTGTCTGAGAAGGGCATCCCCATCGGCGTCCTCACGGACCTGTCGCCCTGGTCGGGCATGATCGCCAAATCCGTATTAAGCGGCAGCATCGCGGCGGCGCACTTGAGCGGCCTCCATGCCTCGAAGGCCGCCTTCCTGGGCATCGAATCCGCCGACGTCGACTCCTGGCTCAGGGAGGTATGGAAGAGCGTGCAGGAGCCGCTGAGCGCCAACGACACCACCCGGGCCCAGAACAACCTGTCTCTGCCGTACATGCAGGACGACTACTGGAAGGGCGAGAACACGTGGTTCGTTAAATCGGGAATGAAGACCGAGCTTGAGGCGCTGGGCACGGCCGCCGGCTCGCCCCTGAAAAAGAAAGAGTTCTATAAAAAATATCTCAGGGCCAAGCTAAAGGAAAAGCTCAAAGTGAAAGTATAAAATGATTTATTGGGGAAGCAGAGCCTTCAGCTTGCTCTCGATATACTGGCGCGGAACGGCTCCGATAATAGTGTCCGCCAGCTTACCGTCAACGAATATGAACAAAGTTGGAATACTACGGATGCGGAACTGGGTGGTCACCTTCGGGTTCTCGTCCGTGTTCAGCTTAAAGAACTTCACCCTGTCGCCGTAATCCTTCGCGAGAGCCTCGATCGTGGGCGCCAGGATCCTGCACGGGCCGCACCAGGGCGCCCAGCAGTCGACGACGGTGACATGGTTGCTCTTGACAGCCTCGTCGAAGCCGGCGTCGTTGACCTCCTTTACGAACTGTGTCGTCTCAGCCATGAAGATAAACTCCTGAATTTAGTATACTACTACATTACGCATTAATATTTATAGGATTTGGGGTTTTTTAATCCTGTCCGCTCATTTTATTTTAAAAGTTGCGCAGAGAGCGCATAATGTATTTATTATTACTTTTTTATAATAAGCAATGAGGTGTTTAGAGGTGTCATTGGGTAAGGTTATGGTATTATTCATAGGGCTCATCGTGCTCGCCGTCCCCGCGGCGGGCTGGAGCACATCGTACTCCTGGTCCGGCCCGGGCTATTCGAGCCCGTTCGGCATGCCGGGCGGTCTCAACAGCCCTTATAGCATGTTCGGCTCGCCGTTCGGCAGCTCTTTTGGGTATGGTAGCTCTTCTGGATATAGCAGTCCCTTCGGATATGGCAGCATGTTCGGCGGCAGCCCGTTCTCGGACTATAGCTACGATACGACTCCGGCGAAGGCGTCTAACTCTCTCTTTAGCGGCGACATGTTCTCGGGCCCGGGCGACACGTTCGGAGGCAGCATATTCAAGCAAAAGCAGTACGGCACGCCCCCTACTGACGCGATCAAGGCTACCCTCGTCGGCTCTAACCTCACGTACAAGGGCGGCTACATGGGCATCCCGCTCACGTATACGCTCGACGCGAGCGACATCGGCGACATCGCCGGGACGCAGTATAACGGCGAGGACGCCTGGAAGGTGCGCGTGGGCCAGGCGGGCATCTACTGGGACGTCATCCTGGACTCGACGGGCACGAAGATACTCGACGTGAGCCAGGTTTAGCGCTAAAAACGTATTCTTTTTTCAGGCAATAGTTGCACGATCATGACATAACCTTCATATGCTTTCATTTCGAGTTGTTATTGATCGGTGGCTTATATGGCGAGAAGCGTTATCAAGTTACTATTAATCTTCCTGATCGCGGGGATTTTCATCGTGATGCCGGCATTGGCCTTTATGCCGTCCGAGCGGGGGGCGAGCTACCCGCATACCGTCTACCTGGACCGGGGCATCAAGGGCTCCGTCAGCGGCAAAGTGGTCTCGTCCCTCGACCAGGCGCAGGGCGTGGAAGGGGCCTACGTCGCGGTCGTCGATGTCCAGTCCCCGGGCCGTGAATACGCCAATACGACGACGGACTCGAGCGGCAATTTTAACATCGGCGGCCTGGGCGCCACATACAGCTCCAACCGGCATACCGGGGCGGACGGAAGCGCCGGGACCCTCGAGCAAAGCATGAACATGTTCATGCTGTACGTGAACAAGAGCGACCTCGGCGAGGGCTACTCGAGCACGTTCGGCATCGACGCGAACCATACGAGCACCATCATGGGCAATATCGTCTTATACGCCGGCTCGCAGGGCAGCGAGGGGCCCACGGCCACGCCGGAGCCTACCGCTCAGCCCAAGCCCACGGTCGTCGTTCCCACGGTCTATGTCCCGACGCCTGAGCCTTCGACGGTAACGCCCGAGCCGGCCGGCCTGGCCGGGCAGATCCCCGTTACCCTGATAGTGGTCGTGGCCCTGCTGGCCATACTGGCAATAGCCGCAGTCGTCGTATACTTCCGGTTCCTGAGAAAAGGACTAATGAGACGGCTGAAGAAAAAATAGGCCGGGCTGGCAAAACAAGCCGCATCAGGAGCTTCAGTTAACCATAAGAATATCTTATTTTTTTATTTATTCGTTAAGTAAAAGCTATATGCGATTAATTTTATTTTATTAACGTAATGAGTTATAATTCCATCCGGTCGAAGGTCGCCCTTTTATTTGTTCCGTTAATTATCATACCCTTGCTAGTCGCAGGGGTCATCGGCGCGTTATACTTCCAGGACGTGTTAAAGCATAGCATCTGGGATAATAACATGGGCCAGGCGGAGACCATATCGGAGCTTACTGCCAGCTATGTGAACCTGAGCGAGAACTATCTCACGAGTATCGCCGACAGGCCTCTGGTCATAAGGGCCGTCGAAGAAAGAAACTGGTCCTTTTTAAACGAGACGACCCGGTATATAGCCGAACAGAGCGTTGCTTTCGATTCGGCCTTTACCACGGACAGCTCCGGCAGGGTAATGTCATATGATACGATTTATACAAATTATACAAATTTTACCTACCCCGACATCATCGGGAGGAGCTTTTTAGATCGGCCATATGTCGGCCCTGTCCTCAACACGTCCCGTCCCATTGCCATCGCGACAGGCAACGATATCGATGGCTCATCGACGATCTACGTCGGCGCGCCCATACGAGGCCCGAATGATACGACCATAGGCACGGTCGTGGGCATTTACGATATGAAAAACTTTACGAATTCTGTCATAGGAACGGCGGCAAGAAACGGCCCGTACGTGTATTTGGTCAACGGGTCCGGGAACATTATCGTCCATAGCAATCCGGGCTTCATGAGCAGCATGTCCGATTTTAGCCGGGTCCCCGCCGTACGGGATGTAATGGAGGGCAAAAAGGGCGTTGCAGAGCAGTACAATCCCATCGAGAAGGATGACCGTCTTGTCGCTTATTATCCCGTTAATAGCACAGGGTGGGGTGTCGTTGTCGCCGTGCCGAGCGCCGCCGCATATCAGCCGGTGACGAACACGCTCTGGGCGATCTCTGCCGTTACTCTTGCGCTGGCCGCCATATCGCTGGCGCTCGCATACGCGTTCAGCAAGAGCATCACCGACCCCATCCTGGGGCTGTATAATGCGGCGAGGGCCATAACCAACAGCCGTGATTACCGCCAGTACCTCCCGATGAAGCGGAAGGACGAGATCGGCCAGGTGGCCGTGTGCATGGATAATATGGCCACGCGCATCGCGGAAGACCGGGAAAAGCTCGTGGGTGAGAAAAACCGTGCGGAGCTATACCTGGACATCATGGGCCACGACATCAACAACCTCAACCAGGTGACGATCGGTAACCTGGAGCTCATAAGCGAGGACCCGAACCTGACGGCGGAGCAGAAGGAGTCCATCGCCGATGCCCTGGGCTCCGCATCGAGCAGCGCGGGCATCATCGACAACGTCCGCAGGATCCAGGCGATCAACGAGCGGCAGGAGGCGTTCCAGCCGGAGGACATCAACGACATGATAATAGAGTGTATCCGGGACGCTCCGAATCCTGCAGATAAGAAGGTGACGATCACCTACGCGCCGAAAAAAGGCCTGATCATCGAGGGCCCGGCGCTCATGAAAGAGGTGTTCTGCAACCTCGTCGGCAACGCGATCAAGCACTCCGGGGGCGACGTGACGGTCGACATCGTCGTCCAGGGCGTTGAAAGAGCGGGCAAAAAATTCTATGATGTTTCCGTCGCCGACAACGGCCCGGGGATCCCCGACGGGATTAAGGCCAGGCTATTTAACCGTTTCCAGAGGGGAGAAACGAAGGCCCACGGCCGGGGCCTGGGCCTGTTCATCGCCCGGAGCCTGGCGGAGAGCATCGGTGGAGATATCAGAGTCGAGGACCGCGTGCCGGGCGACTCTTCGAAGGGGGCCAGGTTTGTCGTGTCGCTGCCGGTGAGGGAGGAGGAAAAATGAAAGAATGTAGTGAAAGATGTAACGTGGGGCTGGCCATTGTCGAGGACGAGAGGGAACTCGTCAAGGTCTATCTGAAGGTCTTTAGCCGGAGGAGCATCGTCATCTGCTTCGTCGCCTACGACGGCCCTGAGGCGATAAAAAAGTACATCGAATGCACGCCGAAGCCCCACGTCCTCATCATGGACTACCGCCTTCCGCTGATGAATGGCATCGAGGTCGCAAAAAAAATATTGAAAGTGGACCCTGAAGCGAAGATCGTCTTCCTGAGCGCCGACGCAGGCGTGAAGGACGAGGCCATGGCTGCCGGAGCGTTCGAATTCTTAAAGAAGCCCGTGAGCATCAGGCTGATCGTCGACGCCGTAGAGCGGGGGTTCGGCTGTACCTAGAAGCAGGCAGGCTCGTTCGGGTCTCTGGCCGGGTTGTCCGGGCACCCCGGACATCCAGGGCAGCCCAGGTTATAATCCCCGACGACTGCCGTGCTGACGCAATGTGCCATCGCGCAGGCCGGGGCCGGCGCCAGGATCAGCATGACCGCCAGCAATATGATCGCCGTTTTCATGCACATGCCCGTTTTATTTTTTCTCGGACTCTTCGCCCTTCTTTATGAGCTCTTTGACCTTCTGGCCGCCCTTGTGGCCGATCTGCGAGTAGAATTCGGGCCCCTTCTCTTCCTTGACCTCCTCTCCGCCCTTACGGCCTATCTCCCGGTAGAACTCGCGGCCGTGGGTCTTGGCGGTCCGCTCCCCTCCCTTGTGGCCCGCCTCCTCGACGGTAATTTCGCCTTTCTTCTCCTTCTTTTCTGCCATTTTATACACCCTGGAACGCATTTGTCCACGATATGATAACGATGAGTGCTTCGATTGACATCGGACCCGGGATCACTTGCGATAAAATCGAGATAGCGGCGCAAAATGCCGGTAACGTCTAAAAGTAAAAAACCGTCAGAGGCTATTCCCTTTCGGGATTGCCTGGAGATTTTACAGGAAAAGCCTGTCGGAGGCGGGCATTTCGTGTTTTCCACGGATTAATAATATATTAAGGATATTAACCAATTCATTATAATACAAGGCATCAGTATGGTAGCTATTGGTATCTCAGACGATAAGTCGGGCACCTTAAGGCGTTTTAAGCTTATCGGAAGGGCGGGAGTACATCGCCAGCATCCTGCCGGCATCGCCTTCATGGATCACGATATGCCGTCCAGGAATGTATTCGTGGCCACAGAGGCCCTTAAGGGGCGCGGGCTCTGGCGGAGCCCCGGAGGGCACTGACATGGTGGCAAGGTCCATTAAACCCCGTGCATTTAAGCCGGCCCTGGACATGCTTCAAATGTCCCTTCTGATGCCGGCCATCTTTATCGAGCGGGACGATCTCTTAACCATGGAAACGCCGAACGCGCGGCAGATGCTTAGCGGGCTTCAGGGCGGCTCCTGCGCCGACTGCATCTTCTGGTACCAGTGTCGCCAGGGCAAGGTCGATTGCCGCGTCATGGAAAAAGCGCCGCAA
Organism: Methanocella sp.; assembly: GCF_035506375.1. Classification (NCBI taxonomy): domain Archaea; kingdom Methanobacteriati; phylum Methanobacteriota; class Methanomicrobia; order Methanocellales; family Methanocellaceae; genus Methanocella; species Methanocella sp. The sequence continues at coordinate 13,282 of NZ_DATJPM010000059.1, read as the reverse complement.
AACTAAAAACGAAAAATGCCGTCAACCCATTAATTGCAGCGCCTGCTCGGGAACGTGGCAGAATACGTGTACTGCTGAAGTAAATGACCGTCCCCGTAAACGTTCTTCCATACAGTTACGCCATCGTGGAAGCGGAGTAAATGCGTAAAAGACTAGACATTTATATAATTACAATATAATTATATATTTAGGGTGATGGATTTGTATACCGAGCAGGTAAAAGACATTAGCGTTGATGACCTGAAAAAACGCATGAAGTCCGGCAAGGGCATCTTCATTCTGGACGTGAGGGAACTGAGCGCGTATTTTAAGGGGCACATACCGGGGGCGTGTGACCTATTCGACGGCGAGATATCCAATCTCAAGCCCGAGTCCATGGATAAGGACGCGAACTTCGTGGTCTATGGCCCCGGGCAGGCGCGAGCGTCCCCCAACCCCGCGGACCGGCTGGCCGGGGACGCCGTCGACAGGCTCAGGAAGCTGGGGTTCAGGAACGTGATGGAGCTGCGAGGCGGATTCGAGGCCTGGGCCAACGCGGGAAACCGGGTCGACAATTCGGCGCCTGGCAGCATCAAGCCGGCCGACATGCCTCTGCTGGCGGACATGTTATCCGGCCAGAGGGACGTTTCACAGGGGTGAGCCCTGGCGGGCGCCTCAGACAACAGGGGCGCTTTCTCTTTATTTTAATAAAGCGTAAAAAGTGATAATCTCTGGCCTTATCGATTAACCCTAAAAGAAAGTGGGACAACCCGGATTTGAACCGGGGTTCATGCGTCCCAAACGCACGAGGATGGACCAGGCTACCCCATTGTCCCGTATCGCGAGATTCTTTGTATGGCTTGAATGATATATATGTTGCGGTTTTCCTGCGCCCTTCACTAAAGGTATTTATCGAATGGCCGAATAAAGGGACGAAGGAGCAATATGGGATTCCTCGACGGTATCAAGGCGGCTTTAGGCGGCCAGGCCGGCGCGCAGGACGACGCCAGGTCGTGCGAGCGCTGCAAGAATTCGACTCACTGTAAAAGAAGGGCAACGGGCAATGGCGATGCCTGCGAAAATTACGATGAAATGCCCTGATGGCGCCCTTTTCTAAAGATATTTATCACATGGCCGGCATAAGCTGGAGCTGATGAGCGCCGTGCTTCCGCGAGACTTTTATGGCCGCGACACCCTCGAGGTCGCGAAAGAGCTTTTGGGCAAGGTCCTGGTCCGGGAGACGCCGGCCGGCCGCATGTCCGTGCGGATCGTGGAGACCGAAGCCTACTGCGGCCCCCACGATAAGGCCTGCCATGCCAGCAGGGGCATGACCGGCCGTAACCGGGTCATGTTCGGGGAGCCCGGCCACGCATACGTGTATTTTATCTACGGCATGTACTACTGCCTGAACGCGGTCACGGAGCGGGACGGCTATCCCGCGGCCGTGCTCGTCCGGGCAGGCGAGCCGCTGGAGGGCCTCGATGCCATGCGGGCTTTGAGGAAGAAGGCGAAGAAGATCGGGGACCTGGCCTCGGGCCCGGGAAGGCTGTGCATGGCACTGGGCATCGACCGGGCGCTCAACGGTGCCGACCTCTGTAAAAGGGGGCCGCTCTACGTGGAAGATGGCGACGGCGAAGGATTCGACATAGTCAGCTGCAAGCGTGTCGGCGTGGACTATGCCGGCGAATATAAAGACAAGCCCTGGCGGTTTTACGTCAAAGGAAGCCCGTTCGTATCCGTAATGGCCACCAGGTAAGATTAACTGTATATTCGCCATCTTAAATATATTATAAGATTAGTTTACACCAGGCCGCACCAATTTACTTTTTATAAAAGAATTGCTGTGTCGAATATGCCTTTTTAAGTCTTGGAGTGCCCTCCGTGCCCTTAAAAAGCTTATAATACGGGAGAAATTCAACACAGCATAAAAGAATAGATAGGTATGTGGATCAATGCCCGTACAGGTGAGGGTTCAGCCTCGGGATGAGCGCCATGAACACGCTCTGCTCCGTCAGCCGCATGCGGGTCAGCATGCCCCGTGAAAGGAATCCTATGGCGCCCTCCTTTTCACCCAGGTTCTCGATGCCCGACACGGCGCTCATCACGTCCCCGACCTCCTTGCCCGAAATCACCTCATCTAAAACAATAGACGGGTACTGGAACCCGCTGCCGCAGCCCAACGTCACCCACGAGCCGTCGTAGATGGCGCAGTACTGGAGGTCGATCATCATGTCCCCCACCTCGAACAGGCCCGCCTCGATGCCCACGCCATAGTCGAACTTCTCCAGGGCGAAGGCGTTCTTCGCCCGGTTGACGGCACCGGCCACCGTCTCTTCGCCGAAAGGCTGCGCCGGGACGCCGGACCTGGCGGCCACGCCCTCCACGTCCACGATGCCGTACAGCCTCGAGAATACGTTCTCCACGGCCTTCACCTTCACAGGGTTCCGGGAGCCCACCGCGATCTTCATTTCCGCCTCCGCAGCAGGTTGCCGTGCACGTCGATCTCCCCGCTGGCGACCCTCGTCGCGGATATCGGCCGGCCGTCCTCCGCCAGGATGCACTCGACCCGGTATATCTCGATGGGCTTTTTCCCCATCTCTTTTCTTTTTTGGTTGATCTTCAGGGCCATGGGATAAGTTTCTGCCGAGACGACGATGTAGTCGTAGTCCTCGAACAAGGTAGGCCCGTATGGGTCGTCGATCCGGAAGATGCGCGGCTCCACGCCGATCTCCTGACGGATCCAGTCGCTCAGCGCCTCGGTGCGTTCTTTATACGACTTCACCGGCCGCACCCGGCCCTTATGGGCCATCTCGTCGGAGGTGACGCCGATGTCCACGTTCCTGCTCAGCTCGTACGCCTTGCGGAGCAGCGCCTTATGGCCGTCGTGAAGGGGCTGGAACGTCCCGCCGATGGCCACCCTCACTTCGAGGCCTCCATATAGCGGCGGGCAAGCTTCACGTACTCCTCGCAGTTGTCCTCCATGTACTTCATCTGCTCCGGCGTCAGCTGTTTTATAATTTTTCCTGGCACTCCGACCACCATGGAGCCGTCCGGTATGACGTCCCCCTCCTTCACTACGGCGCCGGCGCCGATTATGCAATGCTCGCCGACCTGAGCCTTACTCAGTATTATGGCGCCCATGCCGACCATGGAGTATTTGCCGATGGTGCAGCCGTGGACGATCGCCCCGTGGCCGACGGTGACGCCCTCGCCGATGAGGACGTCCTCGCCCCGGTCCGAGTGCACCACGGCGCCATCCTGGATGTTGGCGTTCTTAGAAACAGTGATGGAGGCTTCGTCGCCCCGAAGGACGGCGCCGTACCAGACGCTGGACCCCGCCTCCAGGCGCACGTTGCCGGCCACGACCGCAGTCTCTGCGACGAAGGCGGCAGGGTCGATGGAAGGTGCGGAGAAGTGCTGGATGATCATGTCTTTCAGATATTTCACTTCGGACGGTAAAAAGGTATGGTTAGAGCTATTGGATGATATCATGAAGGTAATGCCTATACCGGCACATGGCACTATTTTTCACAACTAAGGCCCGTATTTATTGTTTAACCGTTTGTTATCATTGGCTAATTATGTCACAAGATAATCATATATCCATAAATCGTATAAGAGCCCTTTATTATTTTTTTCTCTTTCAAAACTTATATATACTAACGGTTAGTACATACTAGCAATAGGTATATAGAAGTATATCATATGGCACGGTAAACGGCATTATCGTGGGCCGTGTTTCCCATGATAAAGAGAGGCGAAAACCGGTACCATCGTGTGCTATATAGATAACCTATAAATTCTCAGGAAAGACATAGGGTAAGAAAAAATCGTGGGGTAAACGGCTTTATCTCAGGAGTTGTGTCGCAAAATGGATTCTGTGGTATCGATGAAGGGCGTGCGTAAAAGCTACCACATGGGCAGCGAAGACCTGCTCGTGCTCAAGGACATTGATCTCGACATCAAAAAAGGCGAGTTCATCAGCATCATGGGCCCTTCGGGGAGCGGCAAGAGCACGCTCATGAACCTCATCGGCCTGCTGGACCGGCCGGACAGCGGCAGGCTCATCATAAACAACAAGGACAGCGGCAGGCTCAACGACGTGGAGCTGTCCCACCTCCGGGGCAAGGAGATCGGCTTCATTTTCCAGACGTTCAACCTCGTGTCCAGGCTCAGCGCCCTTAAGAACGTGGAGCTGCCGATGATCTTCCAGGAGCAGTCGAAATCGTACCGGGCCGGCGTTGCGAAGAAATACCTGGGGGAGGTCGGCCTGGCCGACCGCATGGCCCACCGCCCCAACGAGCTCTCCGGGGGCCAGAGGCAGCGCGTCGCCATCGCCAGGTCCCTGGTCAACGATCCCTCGATACTGCTGGCCGACGAGCCCACCGGGAACCTGGACGCGAAGACGGGCGACGAGATCATGAAGCTCTTCGTGGAATTAAACCGGAACGGCCGGACCATCGTCATGGTCACCCACAACCCCGACGTCGCCGGGTTCAGCCAGCGCATCATCCGCCTCAGGGATGGCATGATCGTAGGAGAGGAAACGAAATAGGCTAACGTTCATTCATCTGGAGATATGTGTATGAAGCTTTCAACTAAACTGGCGTGCGTCATCGCGATGCTCGCCATCGTCCTGATCGCCGCCGTGCCGGCTGGCGCCGACACAGGCAAACCGTCCGTTACGGTCGGCGATGTCACGGTCTCTCCCTCGGTCTTTATGCCCGGGGATACCGGCACGATCACGATCAAGATCACTAACCCTATCAATACCCTGGCCGGCGAGACGACTTCGGATAGCAATACTTACAATTACGGGACCGGTACTTCCGGGCAGGTCAGCATCGGTCACACGCAGACGACCACGACCACCAGCACTAACACGCCCGACGGCGCGGTGTACCTGAAAGAGGTCTCGCTCGTGGCGGACGCGCCCATACACGTCACCTCTGCGCAGCAGTTCCTGGACGGGGGGAGGCTGGGCATGGGCAACTCGATGCCCTTTACCTTCACCATCCAGGTCGACAATAATATCCCGGACGGCATGTACCCCATGACGCTGAAGATCCGCACGGACGACAGCGGCATCTACCTGAACTACCCGATAAGCCTGCAGGTCAGCGGCATCTCGCTTAAGGCCGTCATCAACGACGCGCCCGCGTCCTTCTCCACCGCGAAGAAGAGCGTCGTACTCGATATCACGAACCTCCGGCCCAACGGCGTCACTGGCGTCAGCGTCGTGCCCTCGGGCGACGACTTCACGTTCAAGCCCCAGCAGGAGTACGTCGTGGGCAGCATCGGCGCGGGGGAGCTGTACACCGTCCAGTTCGACGTCACCGCGAAGAACGCCTCTTTCAAGGGCAACCCCTCGTTCAAGGTCGTCTACATGAACGGCCAGAACTGGCACGAGACCTCGCCAATAACGATATACTCGGACCATTCGGCGGCCGCAGCCGCCCCGGCGAACGCGGGAGATAACTCGCTGCTATACCTGGGCCTCGTCGTCGTCGTCGCCATCCTGGCGCTGGCGGGCATCTTCATGTACATGCGCGGCAAGCGGGCAAAGCGCTAGAGGTCATCCCTTGAAACTGCCGGACGTCCTGGAGTACGCATTCTCGGACTACACGAGCAACAAGTTCAAGACCATGATGTCCTCGCTGGGCATCATCATCGGCGTGATGGCAATCGTGGTCATGCTTACCCTGGGAGACGGCCTCTACTCCGGCGTCAGCAAGCAGTTCGGGAGCCTGGAGCTGGACACGCTGGTCGTGCTCCCCATGGGCATCGACATGCAGACCGGCACCCTATCCCAGAAGGCTCCTGCCAAGCTCACGGACCGGGACGTCAGCCTCGTCCTGAGCACACCCGGCGTCGTCGAGGTCTACCCCGAGATCTCACTGAGCGGCACCACCGTCACGTACAAGGGCGAGAACCGGACCATGAGCGTGAGCGGCATCGCCCCCCAGTATTTTTCCGGCCGCTACTCCGGGCAGGTGGATAAAGGCCGGTACCTCTCGCCTTCGGACAAATATTCGGTCGTCCTGGGCAGCAAGGCTGCCAACGGCACCTTCGGCAGGGAAATACGGACGGGCTCGTATATCACCATCACCAACGCCTATAATGGCCGGTCCCAGGAGTACGTGGTCGTCGGCGTGATGAAGGAGCGGAACGCGTCCATCCTCGTCGGGGACCCGAACAGCGTCATTTACATGACGAAGGCCGGCCTCAAGGCGCTCTCCGACCAGGACACGTACTCCTACATCGGCGTCCGGGCCGACTCGGTCGAGGACGCCGACGCCGTTGCGACGAGCGTCCAGGATTCACTGAACCGCATCCACCGGAACGAGGGCTTCTCGGTCCTGACCCAGAAGATGTTCGCAGACCTCATCACCCAGGTGTTCGCCATGATCAAGTACACGCTGGCGGGCATCGGCGCCATATCGCTGGTCGTCGGGGGGATAGGCATCATGAACGTGATGACGCTCACCGTGAAGGAAAGGACGAAGGAGATCGGCCTCATGAAGGCGGTGGGCGCCACCACCATGGACGTGCGCAAGGTCTTCATAGCCGAATCGGCCATTCTAGGCTTCTTCAGCGGCATCGGCGGCGTGCTCCTGGCCGCCCTGATAGCGGCCGTCGTGGGCTACTACGCGAAGCTCCCAATGCCCGTCTCTGCGGTGAACGCCGTCGCCGGCATCCTCTTCGGGCTGGTCGTGACGGTCGTGTTCGGCGTGTACCCCGCTAACCAGGCGGCGAGGCTCGACCCCATCGAGGCCCTCAGGACGGAATGACCATGAGGCTCACTGACGTCGTCGAATACGCTCTCTCGGACTTCGCCAATAACAAGTTCAAGACCATGATGTCCTCGCTGGGCATCATCATCGGCGTGATGGCAATCGTGGTGATGCTTACCCTGGGAGACGGCCTCTACTCCGGCGTCAGCAAGCAGTTCGGCGACCTGGACCTGGACCAGATGATGGTCATTCCCGCCACGCTCCATAACCAGGGCGGAATGGGCATCAGCTATACAGTATCGCAGTCCCAGGAGAAGCCCCCGGCCAAGTTCACCGACCGCGACGTGAGCCTGTTGATGGGCACCTCCGGCGTGGTCGAGGTCACCCCCCGCGTCAGCGGCACCGGCACCATCACGTACAGCGGCGAGAACCGGAGCCTGTCGATCCAGGGCGTCCGACCTGCCAGCGAGACCCGGCTGGCCGGACAGATCGACAAGGGCCGCTTCCTCTCGCAGACCGACATCTACTCGGTCGTCATCGGGAGCAAGGTGGCCAACGGCACCTTCCCCAAGCTCCTCAAGACGGGCACCCCCATCACCATCACGAACCCCATGGATGGCCGATCGCACGTCTACACGGTCGTCGGTATCCTGGAGGAGAGCAACGGCTCCATCATCTCCGGAGACCCGAACACGAACATCTACATGACCATGGAAGGCGCAAGGGCCATTTCCAATGCGGACAGCTACAGCATGATCTACGTGCGGGCCTCCTCCTCGTCGGAGGCCCAGGCGACGGCGGACAACGTGGAGGAGTCCCTGAACCGTCTCCACCGCAACGAGGGCTTTTCCGTGGTGACGATCAAATCCTTCTCGGACGCGATCAACTCCATCTTCGACTACATCAAGTATATCCTGGGCGGCATCGCGGCGATCTCTTTAGTCGTCGGCGGCATAGGCATCCTCAACGTCATGATGCTTACCGTGAAGGAAAGGACGAAGGAGATCGGCCTCATGAAGGCCGTTGGCGCCACGACGGGCAACGTCCGCCTACTATTTTTAGCCGAGTCCTCGATGCTCGGCATCGTGAGCGGCCTCATAGGCCTCGGCCTCGCCGCCATCATCTCCTACGTCATCGGCGTCGGGGCGGGCATGCCCATGCCCATCGCCCTCAACAACGTGCTCATCGGCCTGTGCTTCGGGTTCGTCACGACGACCATCGCGGGAGTCTATCCCGCCAACCAGGCGGCGAGGCTCGACCCCATCGAAGCGCTGCGCACGGAATAAAGCCGCTCTAAGCCTGATAAGCGGCTCGAAGACTTTTTCAGCCTCTAAGTGGCTCTAAGCTGGCTCTAAGTTCTCTAAGACTAATTAAAAATCGTTGGTGCGGCCTGGTGTAAGCTCCATGCCGCCTGGTGTAAACCTGGTGTGGTTGAAACCATCTGCTTACAAGCGGCACCAAGTTTACACCAGGCCGCACGGAATTTTTATTTAATCACCAGGCGGCACCAAGTTTACACCAAGCCGCACCAACTTATTTTAAATTATATTTAATAATGCCTTCGTGTCGCTTCAGGCAAGCTTTGAGTAACATCGTGGCTGAAATAATCTAAAAGCAACTTATTTTTTTTAGAGGGATTTATCAAACCGATGCAACCATATGAAAAAGACAACGTTGCCCAGTTTTTTAACATAAGGAAAGTATACATAGCATAGCGCGGCACATCTTCTTAATATTACTTTCAGCCCGCATGCGATAACGTTCTATATACACCCGAATAGTAATTAAAGTAATTATAAAAGTAGCCTGAGAGGTTTACAAAATGGCAGAAAGAATGACCATCGAAGATCTACCTGGCGTGGGGCCTGCTACCGCCGACAAGCTCAAAGAGGCAGGATATACATCCATAGAGGCGATAGCTGTCGCATCGCCGAGCGAGTTAGCCGCTGCAGCGGAGGTGGGGGAGAACACCGCCTCCAAGATCGTCGCGGCCGCGAAGAAATGCTCCAACATCGGAGGATTTGAGACCGGGGACACGGTCTTCGAGCGCCGCAAGCAGGTGGGCAAGCTCAAGAGCGGGTCCAACGCTCTGGACGAGCTCCTGGGCGGGGGCGTCGAGACGCAGTCGATCACGGAGTTCTACGGCGAGTTCGGGTCGGGCAAGACCCAGGTGGCGCACCAGCTCGCGGTCAACGTGCAGCTCCCCCCTGAAGAGGGAGGCTTAGGCGGCTCCGTCATAATGATCGACACCGAGAACACGTTCAGGCCCGAGCGTATCGCCCAGATGGTTAAAGGGCTCAAGGGAGGCGAAGACCTGGACCCCGAGGAGTTCCTGAAGAATATCCACGTGGCTCGCGCCTATAACTCGAACCACCAGATACTGCTCGTGGAGAGCGCCTCCGAGCTTGCCGAAAAGATGAGGGACTCGGACCGGCCCGTCAAGCTCATCATCGTGGACTCGCTGACGGCCCACTTCCGGAGCGAGTACGTGGGCAGGGGCACGCTGGCCGACCGGCAGCAGAAGCTGAACAAGCACATGCACGACCTGATGCGGTTCGGCGACATCAACAACGCCGCCATCGTGGTCACCAACCAGGTGCAGGCGAAGCCCGACGCGTTTTTTGGGGATCCGACGCGGCCCATCGGCGGCCACATCGTGGGCCACACGGCCACGTTCCGTCTCTACCTACGCAAGTCGAAGGGCGAAAAGAGGATCGCCAGGCTCGTGGACTCACCGAACCTGCCGGAAGGCGAGGCCATCTTCAGCGTGACTACCGAGGGACTGAGGGACTAAGGTCCCTCCCCAATTTTATTTAATTTTGCTGTGTTGAATGTGCACTTTTAAGTCTCGGAGTGTCCTCCGTGCTCTTAAAAAGCTTAAAATACGGGAGTAATTCAACACAGCATATAACATAAAATTTTTATCGCAATACGACCATGGGAGAGTAGCATGGACAAGCTCGAGCAGGAAGAGACCGCGGCGACCGTATTTTCATACCTCATCCGGGGGCTGTCGAACGGAAACCGCGAGGCAGTAAAGGCCGAGATCATGGAGAAGCTGAAGCCGATCAAGGAGCTCTATGGCCTATCCGACGAGGCCTACCCGCTCTTCGTGGAGGAGTGCATCGCCCATAAAAAATTCCTGAAGGTGCAGGACGCCATGGAGGCGTTCGGGAAGTCCCTCGAATCGGGCAAAGTGTCCTCGAAGGGCGAGAGGGCCATGATGCAGTGGGTCCTGGGCGTCCAGAACCAGGTCCGCACCTACGGCAACATCAAGACCAAGCGCCGCTGACTATCGACCAGAAAATTATTGTGGTCGTCCGCCCAACTACTTTTTATCGAGTTGCAATTAAGGAGCGCCATGAAGGTCTTCGGCATCAGCGGAAGCCCCCGCCAGGGCGGCACGGACTACGCGGTCAACTACGGCTTAAACTACCTGAAGGATAATGGCTGTGAGACACGGTACTTTTCCGCGAGAGGCAAGGATATCAAGTTCTGCATTCACTGTGACTACTGCATAAAAAATAAAAAGGGCTGCGTGCACAAGGACGCTCTCCTCGAATTCTATGATGGCATGATCTGGGCCGACGGCATCATCATGGGTACGCCGTGCTACCAGGGCACCCTGTCCGGCCAGACGAAGACGATGATGGACAGGTGCCGGGCCATACTGGCTAAAGACCCTCTGATATTGAAAGGCAAGGTCGGCATGGGGCTTGCCGTAGGCGGCGACCGCAGCGGAGGCCAGGAGCTCGCCCTTACCACGATAAATAATTTTTACATCCTCAACGAGATGATCCCGGCGGGCGGCGGCTCGTTCGGGGCGAACCTCGGGGCGTCACTCTGGTCTCACGATAAGGGGAGCGATGGCGTGGCCGCCGACGAGGACGGGCTCCGCACGCTGCGGAAGACGCTGAAGCGGTTTTACGATATGATGGCAAGGACAAGGAAGGTGGCATGATGGTACGCATCGCCTGGGGCATCACCGGCTGCGGCGACAAGATCGAGGAGATCGCCGTGCTCATGGTTGAGTTGAAGAAGAAGCATAATCTGACCGTGGATATCTATACGTCGAAGAGCGCCAGATTGGTGTTAAAATGGTACAAGCTGTGGGGCATGCTGGAGGACGAGTTCTACGACCTCCGGGTCGAGGTGGACTCGAACTCCCCGTTCCTGGTGGGCAAGCTCCAGACCGGCCACTACGACATGTTCCTTGTGGCGCCCGTCACAGCGAACACGGCGGCCAAGATCGCCTACGGCATCGGCGACACGCTCCTGTCGAACGCCGTGGCCCAGGCCGCGAAGGCCCGCGTACCCATCTCTCTTTACCCGCCCGACAATAAGCCCGGCGAGCTCGAGACCATCCTGCCCGGCGGCAAGAAGATGAAGCTCTATATAAGAGACGTCGACGTGGAGAACGTCAATAAAATAAGAAAGATGCAGAGCATCACGGTGCTTGATAACGTCCGGGATATTCGCGGAGCGATCGAGGGCCTCGTAGAGCGGGAAAAAGCAGCTCAAAAGTGATCATATGGTAGAGAAGCCGGTCTATTGCTCTCATTGCCGCCACGTCTTAGAGTACGATACGCGTACGGCAAAGGCCGACCGGTTCCAGTACATCCTCGCATGCCCCAAATGTGGAAAAGGGAACCGGCGCCTGAAATCGGAATACGGGATCCTGCTGGAATCAGCCGGAGTTTTCCTGGGCATTTTTCTGGCCTCATACTTTCTACTCCACGAGTCGCTCAATCCGTCGATATTAACGGCTTTGGTCGTAGGGATACTATTGGGCATAACACGGTACTATACCAGGGTCCTCCGCCCGGCCAGGGCAGGCAATGGCGGGGCATAGGCGCACATCTATATTCGGCACTATTTTATTTTCGTAATCCAACATAGTTATAGATGTTCGAGAATATCCTTTACGCGACCGACTTCTCAGAATCGCCCTTCATGCTCCCCTGCGTCGGTATCATCGGGAAGACTAAAAAGATCCACTTACTGCATGTCATCGATGAGCAGAACCATATCGATCCTGCCCTGTTCGAGCCCCGGATGCATGAGGCCCGGGACTTCCTTGACGAAGAATTAAACATCGAGCGGAATAGGGGCATCTCCACGGACGTGCACCTCCTGCCCGGCGTCGCCGGGAGGGAGATCTGCAGCATCGCGGAAAAGCTCGACGCCTCGCTCATCGTGGTCAACTACCACAAGCCCGGAGGGCCGGCGGGCAGCGCCACCATGGAGCTCATCCGCAACTGCCGCCGCGACCTGCTGGTCATGACCCTGCTTTCCTCGAAGGCAGTGGACCAGTCAAAAATGGCCATGGAGGCATACTGTACGAACCTGTTCCGCCGCGTGCTCTGCCCGGTGACGGGCGACCCCGCGGCCAAGCTAGAGGCGCTGCGCTCCCTGACGGAAGAGGCTAGCATCGGCAGCGTGACCTTCCTGTGCTTTTCGGATAATGTGGACCCGATCTCACTGGCCGATAGCTTGAATGGCATAGGGCTAAAGGGGGGCGTCATCATGGCAGAGGGCACCCCGAGGAAAGAGATCGTCGCGGCCGCAGAGAAGACCGACGCCTCCATCATCATGCTCGATGCGGGGGCGGAGATGGGTATGGCTCTGTCTATCGTGGCGGACTCTGAGTTCCCTGCGCTCGTACTTAAGCATCCCTGATGCTCAAACACCCCTGACCATCACGTATATCTGTCTTCATGACGGATAATCACCGGAGGCTTTCTATTACTCGCATAAAGGCTGTCGTGGCCGACATCGACGGCACCCTCACCGACATGCAGCGGCACATCAGCACCGACGCCATCGCCGCCATCCGCTCGCTCCCGATCCCCGTCGTCCTGTCCTCGGGCAACGTCATCTGTTTTATGCGTGCGGCCAGCAAGCTCATCGGCGCCAGCGAGGCAATGATAGGCGAGACCGGGGGGGTCATCCAGGTGGGCTACGATTCTAAGCCCGTCATACTCGCGGACATCGAGCAGTGCCGCCAGGCCGCGACCGTCCTCCAGCAGCATTTTCCCGGCATGGAGCAGCTTGACGCGCGATACCGTCTCTCAGAGCTGGCTTTCAGGCGCACCGTCGACGTGGATAAAGCCCGGGAGATACTGGATAAAGCGTTCCCGGAGCTGGAGATCATCGATACGCGGTTCGCCCTGCACTTAAAGCATAAGAGCGTGAACAAGGGGACCGGCCTCGTCGAGGTCTCGCGCATGATGGGCCTGAAGCCCGATGAGTTCGCGGCAATGGGGGATTCGGCGAACGACATCCACATGTTCAACGCAGCCGGCATGGGCCTCGCCGTAGGCAATGCCACGCCCGAAATAAGAGAAGCCGCCGACTACGTGGCTCAAAAGCCTTACGGCGAAGGGGCCGCCGAGGCGCTAAACTGGCTCGCCCGCCGCCTGTGAACGACCACGGCGGCACGGAGGCACCACGGAGGGCACGGCTTATTATTCACCACGGCGACACGGCGAACACGGCGCTTTTTTATGATCGGCACGGCGACACCACGGCGACACGGTTTCCTGATAATATTATTAAGCAGGGGGTCT
>NZ_DATJPM010000058.1 GCF_035506375.1 Methanocella sp. | reverse complement strand
AGACCCCCTGCTTAATAATATTATCAGGAAACCGTGTCGCCGTGGTGTCGCCGTGCCGATCATAAAAAAGCGCCGTGTTCGCCGTGTCGCCGTGGTGAATAATAAGCCGTGCCCTCCGTGGTGCCTCCGTGCCGCCGTGGTGATACCACAAAAACCTTGATATAGAAAGATAAGCCATTTCTTGTAGAAACCCGTCCCGAGGCGAAAAATGATCGAACTCATAATAATGGCCCTATGGCTCATGATGCCGGCGTACATCGCAAACCCGGCGGCTGCTCTCCTCGGGGGCGGGAAGCCCATCGACCAGGGCCGGAACTTTACGGATAATAAGCGCATCCTCGGAGACGGCAAGACCATCCGGGGCTTCATTTTAGGCTCACTCTGCGGGACCCTCGTGGGCCTGCTGCAGATCCTGATCGCCCCGTATATCGCGCCCTATCTGGCGTCCTATGTGAGCGCAGATATGCTCATGAATATCTCGTATGTGTCGCTGTTCACAATGCCCGTGGGCGCGTTATTGGGGGACATGGTGAAGAGCTTCTTCAAGCGCCGCCTCGGCTACCAGCAGGGCGCCATGATGCCCATCGCCGACCAGCTCGACTTCGTGGCGGGGGCGTGGGTGCTGACGCTGCTCCTGGACCCGTCGTGGTTCTTCTCTAGCTTCACGCTCGACATCATCGTTACGGTCCTCGTGATAACGCCCGTACTGCACCTTACGACCAACTTCATAGGCTTCAAGATCGGCAAAAAAAACGTGCCATGGTGATACTCGTGGATACTCGGCTGGTAGAAATGCTTAAGCGGACCGGTGCCGTGAGGTTCGGCGATTTTACCCTCTCTTCGGGCCGGAAGAGCAAGTATTACGTCGATAAGTACGTCTTTGAGACAAACCCGCTGTGCCTGGAGGCCATCGGGGAACGCATCGCCGGGATGATACCGCCGGGCACGCAGAAGCTCGCGGGCATCGAGATCGGCTCCATTCCGCTGGCGGCCATCGCCAGCGTGAAGAGCGGCATGCCGTTCGTCATCGTGCGTAAGGCACAGAAGGGATATGGCACCAACAAATTGATCGAAGGAGTCTACGAGAAGGGCGAGAAAGTCTTCGTCGTGGAGGACGTGGTCACCACGGCGAAGGGAGCGCTCGGAGCGATCCACACTTTAAGGGATGCCGGGCTTGTCGTCGATTCCGTGGTCTGTATCGTGGACCGGGAAGAGGGCGGGCGCGAGAACCTCGAAAAGGAAGGCATAAGCGTCCTTTCACTCGTCAAGGCGTGCGAACTGCTCGGCTATAAGCCCTGAGCCCGGAATAATAAAGGGATCATCCAGGGACTAGATCCTTTTCCCCTGCCACGATCTTCTGATTATCCAGGCACTTCCTGAGGTCGAGTTTCACGCCCATCTCGCGGCATATTCTCTCCTGTTCCATTAGCAAGGCCAGGGCGCCTCCGGGGTCGCCCATTTCCAGGAGCGTCATCGCCTCGAAGCCCAGGCATTCCTGCAGGCCATACCTATAGCCTATATCCCGGAAAGTGCGCTCGGCTTCTTTATGGAGGGCCAGGGCGCCGTCCAGGTCGCCCATCAGCCGCAGGATCTCAGCGCGGTGGCTCTGAGATACGGCCTGGTCCCGTCGGTGGCCGATCTCCCGGCAGATGCGCTCTTCCTCCAGGTGGAGCTCGAGCGCCCGCCTCAGGTCGCCCCGATCACGATAAATGTCTGCTTTGACGCCGTAACTATTCTGGAGGCCAAAGCGGTCGTTGAGCCTGTGGCTCATAGCTTCCTTTTCGTTAAATACTTTAATAGCGCCATCCTGGTCCCCCATCAGGTAGAGAATAACGCCCTGTTCCGCCAGGCTCTCGCCGAGGCTGAACATGTTACCCAGCTCGCGGGAAATCCTACCCTGCTCCTTCGCCAGGGCCATGGCCCTGTCCAGGTCGCCCCGCCAGCGGTAAATGATGGCCCTCGCGCCGATAATGGACTGGATCGCGTCCTTGTTGCCGATCCTCCGGGAAATGGCCTCGGCCTCCCCCAATAATTTCAAGGAGCCGTCCAGGTCTCCCCAGGCCCGTAAGATCAGGGCCTGGTCCACCAGCGAGGACTGGATGCCATCGATGTTCCCCGTTTCCCGGCAGATCCTCTCCCGCTCCTTGACCAGCGCCATCGTATCATTGAATTCACCCTTGACCCGGTGCACGAGGCCCTGAAGGCTGAGCGATTCCTGGAGGCCGTCCAGGTTGCCGGTCTCCCGGCATATTTTTTCCTGCTCCTTCAGCAATTTCATGGCCCGGTCAAAGTCATCCGTATAGTGCAATATACTGGCCTGGTATAGGAGCGAGAACTGGAGGCCCTCCAGGTTTCCGGTTTCCCGGCAGATCCTCTCCTGCTCCCGCAGGATTTCCATGGCTTCAGCGTATTCGCTCCTCACGATGCGGATCCAGGCCTCGTTCCCGAGGCACCGCTGTAATCCCACTTTATCGGCACGGTCGCGGTAGTACCGGACGAGGTACACCCACAGTTTCAGCGCCTCGTCCAGGTTGAAGGCCTTCATCAGGAGATTGGCCACGAAGAAGACGTCCTCCACGTCTACGGCCTCCGGCGAATCGATCACCGGCCGGTAGGTTTCCGCCATCCGCAGGCCGGACCGTTCCTCGATGAGCGTCCACTGCCGCAGGACATTGAAGCGGTCTTTCTCCCACATGGACCGGATAAACTTCAGGTTCCCCAGCGCTTCCCTTAGCTCCGGTATTTTTTCCGCCATGCACAGGTGGGTGGCCAGGTACATGACAAGGTACGGCGACCAGGATTCCGGCCCCCGGCGATAGAGCTTCCACCCGTAGTCTGCCAGGATGCGGTGGCCTTCAAGGGTGCTGATAAAATATGGGTCGCTCTTATCCTCGTTCGTCAGCCATTCCATTACGGACTTGTGGAAGGGCTGGATCATGCCCCGGTCGAACTGGAAGAGGGAGCCCAGGGACATGCGGAATTTCCGCTCGTCGTGGATGCTCCAGCCAAACATGGCCGTCAGGGTCCGCAGGCTTAACGGCTCCTGGAGGGCGGATAAGGCTTCCAGTCCAGGGCGGATCTTCACGTCCCACTCGCCGATATCGGGGAACTGGCGCTCAAAAAATTTAAGATATATTCCCCCCAGCCCCCGGGGGAATTCGCCCGGCTTCTCCAGCGAAAGGCGCCCGCCTGCCAGCTCGCGGACGATCCACTCGGCATAGAGGAATAAACCGCCGCTTTTCTCCAGGATGGCGTCGATGGTGGCCTCCGGCACCGGCCCCCCGGGCTTTGCCAGCTCCGCCGTGAGAAAACGGCGCAGGTCTTCGATGTTCCGGGTGTCCGAGATATCCAGTATATACGGGGAATAAGCCTGGAGTGTGCCGGTGATCTCGGGATCGGGCCGACTCGTGACGATGAGGTTGAGCCATTCGGGCGTCCTCTCGAACTCCGAGGCGATGAAGTCCGCCAGCTGATTCTTGCCACCGGCCGTGGCCTCATCCAGCGCGTCGATCAGGATCAAAACGCTCCTCTCGGGTTTCGGTATGACGGTCAGCGGCTGGACGATAAGCTGGTCGAAGAGCGTCCTGGCGTTGAGGTCGCCCAGGCCCTCCAGCTTGACCCGCTTTAGCCGTTCCGCGTATTCCGGCAGCTGAGTGCTGAGCTGGTAGGCGATGGACGTGACGCAGCGCCTGGGGTCGATCTTCTGGACGTTATCGTAGCGGCAGAAGTGAAAGGCCGCGATCTCCCGCCGGTTGGCGCAGAGCCAGGTGGAAATGGCGGTCTTGCCGACGCCGGGGCTGCCGGCGATCCAGAAGACCCGTGAGCCGTTTGTGGCCAGCCACCGGTCGATCTCCCGTATGACCCATTCCCGCCCCGTGAACCGGTCCAGGTTCTGGCGGATCTCGGCGTCGAACGACAGGGGATTTAACGCGACGAACAGCTGTGCCTGAAAGCCCTCGAAGTCGATGCGGTCCTTTTCCAGGGCGTCTGCAAGGATATGGAACTTGGCTTCATAGCGCTCCTGCCGCTCCTCCAGGGGCACGCAGTCCTGCATGTCCAGCCACTGGATCCGACAGATCGAAAGCGGCGGCTCGCACCAGACGAGCATGACGGGTATGATCTTTATGTTCTTCTGGACGGCCCGCGCCACCTCATTCAGGCAATAGCCGTCGGGTCGTCTCACCGAATAGGGCGTCATGAGCAGGATTATCCGGCCATTATCGCCTTCCGAGGCCCAGTCGATGCCCCCTTCGATGTTCTGTTCCCAGTCGGCACCGGCGGGGATGCGGTCCTCGTCGAACCACACCTCGTGGCCCCGCGCCTCGAGGTCTTTTTTGATCCTCTTCGCCAGGGAGGAGAGCTCGTCGTGGCCGTAGCTGATAAAGACGCGTTTTCTCTCAGGAGAATTCGCCACATCGCACGGACCCACGCTCATGACTCCCCGTTTATCATATGGCGGCCCGATGATAAATCGTTTGTTGCCAGAGCTCTCAATAAGCTTATTAACCATACCCCACAATTAAAATTATAAACCGGGGCCGCATTGAGACGCGCAGCCCCGTGGGTTGATGCGAATGAAGGTCCTGGTAGTCGGTTCGGGCGGCAGGGAGAACGCCATCGTGGATGCGCTCTCGCGAAGCGCGTATAAGCCCAAGATTTTTGCTGCAATGGGTAACCTGAACCCGGGGATCAGGCGGAAAGCGGCAGATCATCTTTTTACCAAGGAGATCGACGTGGCCGCCATCGTCCAGTACGCCGAGGAAAAAGGCGTCGACTTCGCGGTCGTCGGGCCGGAGGCCCCGCTGGCCGCGGGCCTCGTGGACGCCCTTTACGACAAGGGCATACCTGCCGCCAGCCCGCTGCGCGACGCGGCCCGCCTGGAGTTCGATAAGGCCTGGACGCGGACCTTCATGGCCCGGAACGGCATAAAGGGCGTGCCCCGCTTCAAGGCTTACGACGATGCGGGCGACGCCTACCGCTATTTAGAGGAGTTCCCGGACAGCGTCATCAAGCCCGCGGGCCTCACGGGCGGTAAGGGCGTCAAGGTGATGGGCGAGCACCTGAAAACGCTTCAGGAAGGGAAGGCTTACATTGAGGAAGTCTTGAAGAGCGGCAAAGTCGTAATCGAGGACCGGCTGGAGGGCGAAGAGGTCACCATCCAGGCGTTCGTCGACGGCAAGAACGTCGCGCCGATGCCCACGGTCCAGGACCATAAGCGGGCCTACGAGGACGATAAAGGCCCCAACACCGGCGGCATGGGCTCCTATACGGACCACACCGAGCTGCTGCCCTTCATGTTCATGGAGGACTACGACGAAGGCGTAGAGATCATGAAAGCGACCATCGAAGCCTTGAAAAAGGAGATGGGCATCGTCTACAAGGGTGCGCTCTATGGCCAGTTCATGATCACCGCCGATGGCATGAAGGTCATCGAGTACAACGCCCGCTTCGGCGACCCCGAGGCCATGAACGTATTGACTTTATTAAAGACCGACTTCGTGGATATATGCCAGGCCATGATCGACGGCTCGCTGGATAAGATGAATATCGAGTTCGAGCGAAGCGCTACCGTCTGCAAGTACGTGGTGCCGAAGGGATATCCGGACAACCCTCAGAAGGATTCGCCGCTGACGGTCACGGAGAAGCCGGAGTATAAGGTCTATTATGCGAGCGTGAACGAGCGGGATGGCAATGTGTACACGACGTCTTCCAGGTCGCTGGCCGTCGTGGGCGTCGCCGACACCATCGACGAGGCTGAAATGCTGGCGGAGATGGGCCTCTCGAACGTTAAGGGCGAATTCCACTGCCGTCACGACATCGGCAAAGAGACGCTCATCAGAAAAAGGATCGAGCACATGGACGCCATCCGGGGAAGGCGTCAGCCCTGACAATCACTTTTTAAGCTTTTTACACCGGAGCGAGAGCATTTCAGCCGTATACGTTATCGGGTCTATCATGGGCGATACGGGCGGGGCGTAGCAGGTCTCGACGGCGGCAAGCTCAGCCGGCGTCATCTTCTTGTGGATGGCCAGCGTGAGCTCGTTGATGCGCCCATGGACCCCCTCTTTTCCGATCAATTGGGCGCCGACGATGCGCTGCCCGTCGGCTATTAATTTAATGTCGAGATGTTTGCCTTCGGGATAATACCGGGCCCTGGTATTGCTTTTCGCCTTGAACGATACGGGCTTGATGCCAGCCATTTCGCATCCTCTCGTGGTCAGGCCGACAGAGCCGATCTGCAGGTCGCCGACGATAGTGATCGCCGGGCAGAGGACCTGGCCATAGGGCACGCCGATGCCCATGAGCTCGTCCGCTAAGAATCCAGCCTGCCGGTTGGCGACCGTGCCGATGGCACAGACGACCTTTCTGTTGGTGATGGCGTTGACCTCCTCGATGCAGTCGCCCGCCGCATAAACGTCCTCTAAGGCCCTGCCGTTCTTTTTGACATGGAAGTGCTCGTCCACGTCGATGCCGCCCGCGGGTCCTATGTCGATGCCCGCCTTCTTCGCCAGCTCCACATTCGGCTTCACACCTGCGGACAGGAGCACCATGTCGGCATGGATGGTTTCGCCGCCGACGCTGACGGACTCGACCTTATCCTCGCCGTTGATGGAGTCGACGCCCTTGCCCGTGATGAGCACGGCGCCCTTCTCCTTCAGGTGGTCCTCTAGCATCTTGGTCATGTCGGGGTCAAGGGCCGATGGCATGAGCTGCTGCATCCGCTCCACGATGGTGACGTCGATGAACCTGTCCAGGAACGCCGGGGCCGTTTCCAGGCCGATCGGGCCGCCGCCGATGATGACGACGCTCTCCACATTATCCATCGCTTCCGCCAGTTTTCGCCCATCATCCAGGTTTAACAATCGGTAAACGCCTTTCAGGCCGACGCCCGGCACGGGCGGAACGAAGGGTACCGAGCCGGTGGCGATGACCAGCTTGCCATACTCCATAGTCTCGCCGCCCTCGATGGTCACCGTCTTAGCATCCAGGTCGATGCCCGTAACGGCGGTGCTCGTCCGCACGTCCAGTCCCAGGTCTTTGAAGACCTCCGGCGTATACAACACAAGCTTATCGAAGCCCTCTATTTTTTTATCCAGGACAAAGGGCATCCCGCACTGGCTGTAGGCTACGACGGGGTCTTTTGAGAAAAGGGTAATTGGGATGTCGGGGCGCTTACGGGCAATGGTAAAAGCGGCCGTGAGGCCGGCGCCGCCGGCGCCGATGAAAACAATGCGGTCCGAGGTCATATCTCGCCGCTGAGCGTCTTGATCTCTTCCACTTTCTTTTCCAGCGAGTCGATACGGCCGCTTAGCGTCTGCACGAACTGTTTCGTCTTTTCGGTGGTGACCGCCCCGTGCATGGACGGCCCGATGAGGCCCTCGTGCTCCAGGACACGCAGCGAATAGCGCACCTTATGCTTGGGCAGGCCCGTGGTTTCCGCGAGCTTCATGATGCCGATCGGCTCCTCGCGTATAACTTCTTTTAAGATCAGTAAATGCCGTTCGAGCATTTCGAGCTCCAGTTCGATCTTGCTGATGAGCATTAAGCACCCTTCTGTTGGCAACCTTTCAATTATGTTAATGCTTTCTCCCTATTAAGGCTTTGCCGGGCGCCTTGATTTTATCCCGACCAGATTATTTTTTATACGCCTGCGTATATTATTGCACATTGTATTATGATAGCGAAGGTCAAGAAGTCCGAGGTCTGGGGCGAGGTCGAGGCGCCTCCGTCTAAAAGCTATACGCACAGGGCCGTCGTCATCGGCAGCCTGGGGCGCTATTCGAAGATCGAGAAGCCGCTGCTCTCGGCCGACACCCTGGCCACCGTGGGCGCGTGCAAGGCCATGGGCGCGGAAGTGTCCGTAACCGACGACTCCGTCGAGATCGCCGGCGTCATCGGAAAGCCAGGAGTCCCCGACGACGTCATAAACGCCGCCAACAGCGGCACCACGCTGAGGCTATGCCTGTCAATGGCCGCGCTGGCGGACGGCGCGACCGTCTTTACGGGTGACAGCTCCCTTCGCAGCCGGCCAAGCGGGCCGCTCATCAAGGCTCTCAACGACCTCGGCGCCATCTGTTTCTCCACCCGCCATAACGGCAGGGCGCCCATCGTCGTGCAGGGCCCCGTGAAGGGCGGCGAAATATCCATCGAAGGGGGCATCAGTTCCCAATTTATCTCATCATTGCTCATCTCCTGCCCATTCGCGAAGCGGGACACCACCATCAACATCAACGGCCAGCTAAAGTCAAAGCCCTACGTCGAGGTCACGCTGGAGATGATAGAGAAGGCGGGCGGCAAAGTGTCCACCGACTTTAAGGAGTTCCACATCGAGAGCGACCAGGAGTACGACCTCAAGTCGTACCGCGTTCCGGGCGATTTTTCTTCAGCGTCCTATATGCTCGCTGCCGGGGCGCTGGCCGGCAAGGTCACCGTCGCAAACCTGTTCGAGTCGAAGCAGGGCGACGCAGCCATCATGGAGTGCCTTCTGGACATGGGGGCGAACGTCTACTGGGATACTGAAAGGGGCACGGTCACGGTGGAGCAGGCCGAGCTGAAGGGCATCGACGTCGATGTCGGGGCGACGCCCGACCTGGTGCCCACGCTGGCCGTCCTGGCCGCCTGCGCGAAGGGCACGACGCATATCACGAACGCCGAACACGTCCGGTATAAGGAGACGGACCGGCTCCACGCGATGACGACCGAGCTGCAAAAGATGGGCGCCGACATCGTCGAAGAGCCCGACGGGCTCGTGATCAGCGGCGGCAGGCTTAAGGGCGCGAAGGTCGACGGCTACGATGATCATCGCATCGTCATGGCGCTGGCGGTCGCGGGCCTGATGGCTACCGGGACCACGTCCATTGCCACGGCCGAGTCGGTCGATATCTCTTATCCCGGCTTTTTCGGCGACCTCCGGCGCATCGGCGCGAAGGTGGAGACATGAACTCGTTCGGCCGGCGCCTCCGGCTCACCACGTTCGGCGAAAGCCATGGGCCCGCCGTCGGGGCGGTCGTGGACGGCTGCCCCTCAGGGCTTGCCCTCGATGCCAGAGACATTCAGGCGGAGATGGATAAGCGAAGGCCCGGGCAGAGCGCCGTCACATCGGGCCGCTCGGAGCCCGACCTTGTGGAGATCCTTTCGGGCGTGTTCGAGGGAAAGACGACGGGCATGCCCATCGCCATGATGGTCCGCAACGTCGACGCGGACTCGTCCGCATACCTGGAAATAAAAGACCTGCTCCGGCCGGGCCACGCGGACTACGGCTACCTGGCGAAGTACGGATTTAGAGATTATCGGGGAGGCGGGCGCTCCTCGGGCCGTGAGACTGCTGGCCGCGTCATGGGAGGCGCCGTCGCGAAAAAGCTGCTATCGCTCAAGGGCGTGCACGTTTACGCCCACACTACCTCGATATATGATGTACGGGCCGGCGAGGTCGCGCTGGAAGACGTCATAAAAAATACCTATACGAACCCTGTACGGTGCGCCGACCTTAGCGTCGAAAAAGAGATGGAGGAGGCCATCCGCATGGCAAAGGCCGAAGGCGACAGCGTCGGGGGCACGGTAGAGATTATCGCCATCGGAGTGCCGGCGGGGCTGGGCGAGCCAGTGTTCGGGAAGCTGGACGCCGACCTGGCGGGCGCCCTGATGAGCATCGGGGCCGTGAAGGGCGTCGAGGTCGGCCTCGGGTTCGGTGCTGCCTCGCTCAGGGGAAGCGAGATGAACGACGAGTTTTTAATTGATAATGGCATTAAGACGAGGACGAATCATGCCGGAGGCATTCTGGGAGGCATCAGCACGGGCATGCCGATCGTTTGTAAAGTCGCCGTCAAGCCGACGCCGTCGATATCGAAGCCCCAGCATACTGTGAACGTCGAAACAAAGGAAGACGCCGTCATCACTATCAGGGGGCGCCACGACCCCTCCATCGTGCCAAGGATCGTCCCTGTGGTCGAGGCCATGGCGGCGCTGGTGCTTGCCGACCACATGCTGCTTTCCGGTAAAATAGGCCCGCCTGCGCCGTGATATTTACGCCAAAGGCTGCTATACCTACGCATTTTACTTTTTATTGATGCTGCAGAGAATACCCGAGATGACCATGGGCCCGTGCCGCGACTTCGGGGAGCCCGGGCTGGAGGAGATCGCCCGCCTGCCCGTGCCGTCGGCGATGCCGGAGCACGTGAAGCGGTTGGCCGGCCAGCTCGCCCGTGAGGGTGCCATAGGCCAGGACGAGGCGCTTTACCTCGCCGAGCTGGTGGATAAGATGGCTGTGGCGCCCGGCTACGTGCGCTTCCTGGACGTGGATAAGAAGCGGGAGGAGGCCGTCCGGCTCTACGACCTGTCCCGCCGGCTCTCGCTATCCGCCCACCCGCTGCGGGACGACATGCTGCTGTCCATCGGCATCATCCTTTTCAACTTGTCGCCATCGGAAAGGCTCGTGGAGCTGCTATCGGCCATGAAGCCTTCGAAAGGCCCTCTTGCGTACGAGTTCCACTCGATAATGGCCTTAAACCTTTTACATATGGAGCGGCTGGACGAGGCCGGCTCTCACACGGAAGAGGCGCTGGAGGCGGCGCCCGACGCGGAGCAGCTCGCATACATGCGGATGCTCCAGGGCTGCATAGCCCTCCGGCGGGGAGACCCGGAGTCGGCGGTCCGGCTCATTGACGACTCGAGGCCCGGCAGGCGCCTGAGGACGCTGGCGTCGTTCTACTCGGGCATCGTGCGTTTTGAAAAGGAGGACTTCGAGGGCGCCATCCGGCACTTCGAGTCCGCCCGGCCCGGGGCCGACGACCCGCTGGACGTGATGGCCATCGGCTGTAACGTGGGCGCCTGTGCCGTGAACATCGGCGATATGGAAAAAGCTGAAAGCGAATTCCAGGAGGTCAGCCGGTCGGCCTGGAATAAGAGCGGGGCCCGGGAAGCTTATCGTAAACTGCTCGCGGACAGCTACATGGGCATCGTCTCGCGGGCGCACGGCAACTACCCGCAGGCAGAAATTTATTATAAGGAGGCGCTGAAGGCCTGCATCCGGCAGAAGAATAGCGTGGGGATCGCCAACCACGTTGGGAACATGGGCCTGCTATACCGCCATGCGGGCGACGGAGGAGGCGCCCTCCGGCTACTGAACTCGTGCCTGGTCTACTCGGAGCGGATGGGCTACTGGAACGGCATACGGTTCTCCTACGAGAACATTTACGGGACGCTCATGGAGGTCGGGCAGGCGTCCGAGGCCAGAAAGCTCCGGGAAATGTATACGTCCCGGTACCCCGGCCTAAGATAGCCTCACATGATGGCCCGGCCCGGCCGCATCTCGAAGCGCCGGGCAAAGCACTGCTCCAGCTCCGAGAAAGACGCGTCGACCTCGTCCGCCTCCTGCAGGCAGGACGGGTCCAGGGTCGAGGCTATGGCGATCACGTAGCCGACTTTTGCCGCCTTAGCGGATCTTATGCCCAGCGGGGCGTTCTCGACGGCCACGCAGTCCAGCGCCGGCATATTGAGCTTATCCATGGCGGACTTGTAGGGCTCGGGCCCGGGCTTACCGCTCGAGACGTCCTCGGCGCCTACGATGATGTCGAACTCGCCCTCCAGGCCGACTTTTTTCAGAACCGCGTCCACGGACTCCCGCCTGCTCCCGGTCACCAGAGCCAGTGCGATGCCATTGTTCCGGAGCATTCGGAGCGTCTCTTTCACGCAATCGTATGCCCGGCCATACTCCTTGACCAGCTCGCCGAAAAGCTTCGTCTTCTCGTCGACCACCCGCCCGATCTCGTCCACCGGCAGAGCCTTTCCTTTCGCGGTGGCGATCTCCTTCGCCATGGCCGTCGATGTCATGCCCTCCCGCAGGTAAATGTCCATCTTTTCCACGTTTATGCCCGCCCGGGCAAAGGCGCGCTTCCAGGACTCATAGTGAAGGGGCATGGTGTCCGTGATCACGCCGTCCATGTCGAAGAGGGCAGCCCTGTACAGGTAAATATCCACGGAGCATCTTTCGGCCATCAGCCTCATATTGGCCTTTCGGGTTTTTAAGGCTCGCGCAAAGTTTATCGGATGCCGCGACTTTTATATAGAAAACCTTACAGGTACGGCAATATATTTAACATAACATGCCAGATACGGGTTCAGTGAGACTATAGTATGAGGAGCGATACGGTAAAGAAAGGCATCGCCAGGACGCCCCACAGGGCGCTCCTGAAGGCGGTCGGCTTGACCGACAGGGATTTCGATAAGCCGTTCATCGGCGTGGCCAACGCCTGGAACGACATCGTCCCCGGCCACAAGCACCTGCGCGAGCTGGCGGAAAAAATAAAGCAGGGCATCCGGGAGGCCGGTGGCGTACCCTTCGAGTTCGGCGTGATCGGCATCTGCGACGGCATCGCCATGGGCCACGAGGGCATGTTCTACTCGCTCCCGTCCCGGGAGATCATCGCCGACTCCATCGAGCTCATGACCGAGTCGCACCGCCTGGACGGCATCGTAATGCTGGGCACCTGCGACAAGATCGTGCCGGGAATGCTCATGGCCGCCCTCCGCATCAACATACCCTGCGTGGTCGTAACGGGCGGGCCCATGGAGCCGGGCCGGCTCGACGGCAGGGACCTCACGCTCATCTCGTCTTTTGAGGGCATCGGCAGCTTCCAGGCCGGGAAGATGACTGAAGCGGAGCTCAAGCGCATCGAGGACGCCTGCTGCCCCGGCTGCGGCAGCTGCCAGGGCCTTTACACGGCGAACACCATGGCCTGCATGGCCGAGGCGCTGGGCCTGTCGCTCACGGGATGCGCCACCGCCCACGCGACCAGCGCCGCAAAATCGAGGATCGCTCTGGAGAGCGGCCGGCGCGTGGTCGAGCTTGTGAATAAGGGCATCAGGCCCCTTGACATCGTCTCCCGTGAGTCTTTTATCAACGCCATCCGGGTCGACCAGGCCATCGGCGGCTCTACGAATACGGTTTTACACCTCATGGCCATCGCCATCGAGGGGAACGTCACTCTAGAATTAAACGACTTCGACCGCATCAGCGGCGAGACCCCGCACATTTGCCATATGGGGCCGGCGGGGCCCTATTCCATGAAGGACCTGGACGAGGCGGGGGGCATTCCGGCCATCCTAAACCGCCTGGCGGGCATGCTCCATGATACGCCCACGGTTAACGGTACTTCGCTCCTGGCCATCGCCAGGGCCGCGAAGGCGCTCAACAGCGAGATCATCCGTCCGCTGGATTCGCCCGTGCATAAGACGGGGGGGATCACGGTCATGTACGGCAGCCTGGCGCCGGAGGGCGCAGTGGTCAAGAGCGGCGCCGTGAGCGAGAAAATGCTGAAGTTCACGGGGAAGGCGAGGGTCTTCGACTCCGAGGACGCCTGCAACGACGCCATCCAGGCCCGCCAGATCAGGCCGGGCGACGTGGTCGTCATCCGGTACGTCGGCCCCCGGGGAGGCCCCGGCATGCCGGAGATGCTCAGCCCCACGTCGGCCATCGCCGGAATGGGCCTGGCCGAGTCGGTCGCCCTGGTCACCGACGGCCGCTTTTCCGGAGGGACGAGGGGCCCCTGCATCGGCCATGTCACGCCCGAGGCCGCCGACGGCGGCATGATCGGCCTGCTCCGTGACGGCGACGTCATCGCCATCGACATACCGGGCAAGAGGATTGACGTGCGGCTTTCGCCGGAAGAGGCTGCGGCTAGAAAGAAGGGGTTCGAGCCTAAAAAGAAACAGTTAAAGGGCTATTTGGCCAGGTACGCGAGAAACGTCACGACCGCCTCGCTGGGCGGCCTAATCCGCTAAAGCGGACTGTATGCCCAGCTCCTGGGCGACATCTTCGATATTTTTTATGAGGTCCTTAAGGGATATGGGCTTCTTTAAAAAGCGCTTTGCGCCCGCTTCCTTCGCCTCTTTCTCCACGGCCTCGTCGGCGGAGACGAAGATGATGCCCGTATTCGGAAACTCGGACAGTATCTCCCTCGTCGCCTCGATGCCGTTCTTCGTGGGCATGCGGTGGTCCATGATGATGATATCGGCCGGGCCGGCGAGGTTTTTCTCCACGGCGTCGGTGCCGTCGTTGGCGATAAAGGCGACGTCGTATCCGCGGGAGGCCAGGGCTAGCTTATACAGGCGTTGCAGATCCGGCTCATCGTCTACGATAGCGACCTTTAGCAATGATGCCCCCTCTCCTGTGTCAATATGATTATTGCCTTCTAGATGGGAATGCCAATATAAATATTCTACCTCTTTGAGCAAATATACAGGTAACTATTAAACATTCCATCCAATAGTCTAATCTTGTCGCCCTATTATTTTTATTATAGGATATTTAAATTATTTGCTCTACACGCCAGACCTAGACTCCCAAGGCCGGGAAAGCGTGAAGCACGCCATTGACGATCATTTCCACGGCGATGGTGGCGAGCACGATACCCATGATCTTCGTGAGCACCCTGGCACCGTCCTTTTTTATGGCACTATACACCCAGTCACAGTTTATTAGAATGAGTAGCGTGGCGCCCATGGCAAGCAGTATGGCGAGCAGGATGGAACCTTTTAATACGGGCGTATCAGCCTCGTTCATGAGGATCATGACCGTTGTCATGGCGCCTGGCCCGGCCAGCAGCGGCGTAGCCATGGGGGTCACGGCCACGGATTCCCTCTCCTCGTCGGGCTCGATCCGTGATGCGGGGCTGCGCCCCATGAGCATGTCGAAGGCGATAGCCAGTAGAAGTAAGCCGCCCGCGATCCGCAGCGAGTCTATGGTCACGTTAAGGAAGTCGAATAAGACCTTGCCTATCAAGGCGAAGACGAGAAGTATCGCCGTGGCGATGACCACTGACTTGACTATGGCGTTCCGGCGCTCGACGGGCGTGAACTTCTGGGTAAGCGAGATGAAGATAGGCACGTTGCCGAAAGGGTTGACAATGACGAATACTCCGACGAGCGCGTGAATGAAAAGTGTGCTGCTGAACGCTATGTCCGGTGCCATCGATAGCAGAACGATTAGTTACTATTAAAGTTTTTCCGTCGCCTCGCATCACGATGTTTTCATCTATGACATTTATTGTCATGCTTAATTATGACCTTTTAAATATATTAAAGCCAGTTAGTTTCGTTCAATCGTATTTATTTTTATGTAAATACATTAATATTTATGATGATGCCCATAATTTCGTCGGATTCATCCATCGAGGACCTGGCATTGTTCGCCCTCTCGGTGCATAACATGATCGGCAGGATGCCCGTCGCGGTCAAGACCAGGAACTCCACCGGCGTGCTCATCGACGGTGGCGAGTTCATCATCGCGGCGAGGGAATGCATGCACCTTGAATCGATGTTCTCGGGCGACGAGATACGCCAGATCTACCTTAACGAGGGGAAGCACATGGGCGCCAACATGTTCGCCTCGGCAATCCTGAACACCGTAGGCCAGCGTATCGCGGCCATCGGAATCATCGACACGCTGGGCATACTGTCCCTGGAGCTGTTCATCGCCGACCAAGAGCGGGTCGAGCGACAGGTGGGCGGCTGGGAGCCCGTAGATAAACGTTTTATTTTACGGCGACAGTAACTCTAATTATGCAGCGCATCTGTATCACGGAAGATTCATCCGCCGACGACCTCGCCGAGGTCGCCCTCAGCGTCCACCGCCTGTTCGGCCTCCCGGTCACCGCACGCAGCAAGAATAAGCCCGGCGTCAGAGTCGAGGACGACAAGGTCGTATCGAAGAGCTATACCGGCCCGGTGCTGGAACGGGCCATGGCCGAGAATAAGACGATCAGAGTGCAGCCCGCTTCAGGCGTCTACAGGGGGATTCCCGTCATCGTCACCCCCATCCAGTCGGGCGGTAAAGCCGTGGCCGCCATCGGAGTCGTGGACGTCACCGGCTCCCTGGATCTGAAGGCGCTCATGGACCAGTATGCCAGCCTCCAAAAACAGGTCGGGGACCGCTGATAAAATTTATATCCTGACGCTGCCTTTGGGTAAAATCATGAAGATAAGCGTGAGACTGTTCGCGAACTTTCGCGAGGCGGTGGGAAAGAAGGACGTGTCTCTATCGATGAACGGCGATAACGTGATGGCAGCAGTGCTCGCCTTGATATCTCTCTATCCGTCCCTGGGCCCGCTCATGCTCCACGAGGGCGGCCTTAAGCCTTACGTCAACGTTCTCGTCAACGGCAGGAAGGCCGAGCCCGCGGATAAGTTAAAAGACGGCGATGAGCTCGCAATCTTCCCGCCAGTCTCCGGCGGGTAACCACCGGTGCACAGTGGGCTCACCACAGAGGCCACAGAGGATTCTGTTTTCACCACAGTGGTCCACAGTGGCCACAGAGGATTTTTATATGCTGAAGGGGACTTCGCTTCGCTTCGCCCCTCGCAGACCCCGCCCGTTGTTCGGGCTCAGTCTACCTCTGTGATGCCTCTGATAATATTAAAAAGACCACTGTGGCCTCTGTGGACCACTATGGTGAATAAAATAGAATCCTCTGTGGCCACTGTGAACCGCTGTGGTGAAAATAAAAGCCATCGTGACCATTGTGGTGAAACCGCAAGGTTTTTTCATTTATCCGGCGATTATGTTCTCGTATGAAGGACCATTCGGGCAGCGACCTGGCGAGAAAGAACGCGGCCGTGAAGGCGTGCGAGCTGGTGGAGGATGGGATGGCGGTGGGCCTGGGGACGGGCTCTACCACGGCCTACGCGATACGAGAGCTGGGCCGGAGGGTCGAAGAGGGCCTGGACATCGTGGGCGTGCCCACGTCGTACGCGGCCGAGGCGCTGGCCATCGAGTGCGGCATTCCACTTTCGACGCTCGCCGAGTGCCCCGGGCTGGACGTCGACATCGACGGCGCCGACCAGGTGGATTCTGCTTTGAACGTCATCAAGGGCGGCGGAGCGGCCCATACGAGAGAGAAGGTCGTCTCCTGCTCTTCGAAAATGTTCGCCGTTGTCATCGACGGCAATAAGCTGAAGGACGTGCTCAGCCGGAGCGTGCCCGTTGAAGTTTTACCGTACGCCCGCAGGCTCGTGGAGAAGAAGATCGAGGCCCTGGGCGGCAAGTGCACGATAAGGACGGGATCTGGCAAGGACGGCCCGGTCATTTCGGATAACGGCAACTTCATCATGGACTGCGACTTCGGCCCCATCAACAAGCCGGCCCTGCTCGCCGAGAAGCTCTCGCAGATACCCGGCCTGGTGGAGCACGGGATTTTTACCAACGCCGACGTAGTCTATATCGGCTACGAGGACCGTGTCGAGCGCCTCGAAAGGAAAAAGTAGCCGCATGCGGAAACCGTAAAAGTTATATCATTTGATATACTCATTAGCATGCCAAATCGTGATGTCGGAGTGGCCTAGTCTGGTTAGGGCGTCGGACTCATAGGGTATTATAACAATGCCATAACCTGAGACATCCGGAGGTCGGGGGTTCGGATCCCCCCTCCGACACTACTTATCATAAATAGTTTTAATCGTTCGTTTTCCTGTGGATGTCGCCTGATTTCTTTATCTATCAGGATAGTTTGACGAATATATGATAAGCTAAATATAGCAAATGGAAAAAACCACTAATTAGGTTGCCTTGTTACCCTTCATCGCAGAGCTCTTCAGGACTAAAAGCGTCGACCAGCTTAAGGAAATGGCAGATAAGAAGGGCTTAAAGAAGACCCTGAATACGCTGGACATTATGCTCATGGGCATCGGCGCCATCATCGGCGCCGGCATCTTCGTCCTGACCGGCGTAGCTGCGGCAAATTATGCCGGGCCGGGCATCGTTCTTTCTTTTATCATCAGCGCTATTGCCTGCGTACTGGTCGCCCTCATCTACTCGGAACTGGCCTCCATGGTCCCCGTGGCGGGGAGCACGTATACGTATACCTATGCCGCGCTGGGCGAGATCGTCGCCTGGGTCGTGGGATGGGACCTCATCCTGGAATACTTTTTCTCCGTCTGCATGGTCTCCTCGGGCTGGTCAGGGTACATGGTGAGCATCCTCAATTCAGGGGGCATCAACATTCCCCAGTACCTGATATCGTCGCCGGAAACGGGGGGCCTGGTCAACCTGCCGGCGATGTTCATACCCCTTCTTATCGGGTTTTTACTGATACGGGGCACGAAGGAGAGCGCGACCGTAAACCGGATCATAGTCTTCGTAAAGCTGGCCGTCATCTTCATCTTCATCATCCTTGCCGCGCCAAAGGTAAATCCCGCCAACTGGACGCCGTTCCTGCCGTACGGGTTCCAGGGCGTGATGGCGGGCGCGGCCATCATTTTTACGGCCTTCTTAGGGTTCGACGCCATGTCGACTACGGCCGAGGAAAGCAATAACCCGGGCAGGTCCCTGCCCGTCGGCATCATCGGCTCGCTATTGATCTGTACCGTTCTATATGTGGCCGTGTCCGGCCTGCTCACCGGCCTGGTGCCCTATGATCAATTAAACGTCTCGGACCCGGTCGCCTACGCGCTATCGGCGGTCGGCTACCGTCTCGGCTCGGCCATCATAGCCGTCGGCGCGATCGCGGGGATCACCACGGTTTTGCTCGTCATGATGTACGGCCAGACCAGGATAGTGTTCGCCATGTCCCGGGACGGTTTCCTGCCCGACTGGGTCAGCAAGCTCCACCCGAAGTATGGCACGCCCTATATGGTCACGCTCGTATCGGCGTGCATGGCTGCGATAGTGGCCGGGCTGGTGCCGATACAGATTTTAGCGGAGCTGGTCAATATCGGCACGCTCTTTGCCTTCATCCTCTCGGCCATCGGCGTCTTAGTCCTGCGCTATAAGCTGCCGGACCTGCCCAGGCCCTTCAGGGCCCCCGCCATACATATCGTGGCGCCGCTCGCCGTCATCATGTGCGCCATCCTCATGCTCATGCTGCCCCAGGCCACCTGGATACGGTTCCTGCTCTGGTTCTGCTTCGGGCTCATCATCTATTTTGGCTATGGCTATCGCCACAGCCGGCTAAGCATGGAAAAGGCCGTAGAACTCGTGAGCAAGAAATAGTATTGCGAGCATATTTTAAGCTTGGGGGTCTCACGAAGCCGCACGGAGCGCTCTTGTCCAGCGAAGCGAAGCGGAGTCCCCTATAGTCTTAATAAAAAAAGATGGGTGCCTGACCATCGTTCGTCTGCCAGACTGCCTGACCATCGAGTGTCAGGTAGCAACAGGTAGTAAAGTTCATATTAATTCCATCGTCAAATGACGAATACAGGCACCAATAATACACTCATGGTCATATTACGCCCGTGTTCGCTTTTTTACTTGAAAAAAACAAAACGTCAAGCTCATTATAGCCTATTATTTTTTTATACTTTTATGATAGAGTTGTCCAAAAAGCAGCTGAAATTAATTAACAGTTGTCGATAATCTCACAAGGCTTATTTAGGCGTAGAGATATTGTACATGTAAAATCATTAAGAACTTTCATATCTAGCTACATACGGAGGACGGAAGTTGAAAGAGATTCGAATACACGGGCGCGGCGGTCAGGGATCCGTCACTGCGGCCGAGCTCATAGCGGTCGCCGCCTTCGAGGACGGCAAATGGAGCCAGGCCTTCCCCTACTTCGGAACGGAAAGGCGAGGCGCCCCCGTGACGGCGTTCGCGCGGATATCCGACAAGAAAATACGGGTGAGAAGCCAGATCTACGAGCCGGACTACGTCATCGTGCAGGACCCTTCTTTATTGCCGGGCGTCGACGTGGCCAGTGGCATGAAGAAAGACGGGCTCGTTATAATTAACACTGAGAAGGCGCCGGAGGAGCTAAAGCTGAGCACCCCGGCGAAGGTCAAGACCATCGACGCCACCACGCTCGCCATCAGCATAATAGGCAAGCCCATCGTGAATACGGCGCTGCTAGGCGCTTTCGCGGGCGCCACGGGCCAGATCCGGCTGGAGTCGGTCAACAAGGCCGTCAAGGACCGCTTCCCGGGAAAGATCGGGGAAAAGAACGTCGAGGCCGTGAAAAAGGCCTACGAGCTCATGAGCAGGTGAGGTCATGGTCAAGAGAGATCGATTAACGGTCGGCCTGGTGGGCAAGCCGGGCGGTACTTTGAATTATCACACGGGCGGCTGGAGGACCTTCCGGGCCGTCATCGACCACGAGAAGTGCATCGGCTGTAAGCGCTGTGCAGACTCGTGCCCGGACGGGGCGCCATACGAGTGCGCCCACGACGGCAAGAAAAAGAAATTCTGTGTGGATTACGATTACTGTAAGGGCTGCGGCGTCTGCGCGTTCGAGTGCCCCGTGGATGCAATTAACATGGAAAAGGAGGAAAAGTAATGGCCGGAAAAATGGCAGTCATCGAAGGCTCCATGGCGGTGGCGGAGGCGGCGAAGGCCTGCCGGCCAGCCGTGGTGTCCGCTTACCCGATCACCCCCCAGACGCACATCGTGGAGGACATCTCCCAGATGATCGCCGACGGGGACCTGCAGAATTGCGAGTACGTGAGGACCGAGAGCGAGTTCTCGGCCGCTTCCATGATCCAGGGGGCCGAGGCCGCCGGGGCGCGCTCGTTCAGCGCCACGTCGAGCCAGGGCGCCGTACTGATGTACGAGGTATTGTTTGCGATTGCCGGCTTACGCCTGCCCTGCGTCATCGCCATGGCCAACCGCGCCGTATCGGCGCCGCTGTCGATCTGGAACGACCACCAGGACGCCATATCGGCGAGGGATAACGGCTGGATCCAGCTCTGGGCCGAAGATAGCCAGGAGGCCGCGGACATGATCGTCCAGGCCTACAAGATCGGCGAGGACCACCGGGTGCTCCTGCCCGTCATGGTCAACCTGGACGGTTTCCTCATCACCCATACGTACGAGCCCGTAGAGCTATTGGACCAGAAGATGGTGGACGAGTTCCTTCCGCCCTATAAGCCGCTGTACGCCCTCGACCCGAAGAA
>NZ_DATJPM010000057.1 GCF_035506375.1 Methanocella sp. | reverse complement strand
CGTCCACGGCAACGGCCAGGACGGCATCGGGAATACCATGAACTCCGGCAAGGTGGTCGTCTACGGCAACGCCGGCGACGTCATCGGCTATGCCATGCGCGGCGGCAAGGTCTTCATCAAGGGCGACGTGGGCTACCGCGTAGGCATCCACATGAAGGCGTACTCCGACAGCGTGCCGATCATCGTCATAGGCGGCACGGCGAGCGATTTCCTGGGCGAGTACATGGCCGGAGGCATCATGGTGCTGCTGGGCATGACGCAGGACGGGCGGCAGATCTCGGGAGACTACGTGGGCAGCGGCATGCACGGCGGAGTCATCTACGTGAGGGGCGACATAGAGGATTTCTACCTCGGCCGTGAGGTCGCCAAGTCCGAGCCAGACGCGAAGGACATCGCCATCATAAGCCGCCTCGTGGGCGAATACTGCTCGCTCTTCGGCAGCGACTTCGACGAGATCATGCGCAAGCCCTTCATCAAGCTGGCGCCCCGGTCGCACAGGCCATATGGCAACTTATACACGTCGTGAAAACGGACGTCTTTTTTTATCTCTTCCGGCATTTATCGGCCATATTACTTTAGATATTTTTGCCTATCTATCACATATGGTACTGGGAAAGATTGTAGCGGCTATCATTGCGGTCGCCGTATTCATCCTGGCGTGGCGGCTGCTGGACGTATTCCTGGGCGTCAGCTTCGGCATCCTGCTGTGGGCCATCAAGGCCCTGCTCTTCGTAGTATTGCTATACGTCGTCTACCGGATCTTCGCAAAGCCTCACGGACAACCGCTGCTACGATAGAAAGGGCTGACATAAAGCCCGGATTGATTCGTTGAGCCTTGCATATACCTTTTTAAGACAAAAACAGTAAAATACACCCTGCCATATATCTAACAATTACTTTTCAAGGGGAAGCGGTTTGTTCAAGCCTAAAGTATACAGGAGCAATGGCACGGAAGCATACCGACTCATCAATGACGAGGGCGGGAACTTCCTGTACGAAGGCAAGGTTGACTATAGCGATGCAGAGCTTTTTAAGGACGAGCAGGGAAGGGCCTATTACCTGGTAACGACCGAGATCGGAGGCTCTTCAAAATACTACGTTGAGGTGGAGCCGGAAGGTAAGCCCATCCCGGCGGTGTACAAGGATAAAGCCATATCGGACCTGGTGAAGACGACGCCCGAAGAAAAAGTCGTGGAGGCCATTGAGCCGGCGCCGGCGCCGGCGAATGAGCCCGAACCCGTCCCCGAGCCCGTAAAAGAGCCGCTGCCCGTTGAAACGCCCGCACCGGAGGCATTAAAGGAAACGTGCTTCGAGACGCCGGAAAAGCCGATGGAAGAGACGAAGCCGGAAGAGCCCGGGGAAAAGCTCACCACGGAGCAAGAAGCGCAGGCCGCGGTGAAGGCGCTGGCATCGCTGGGAGAGCACAAGCCCCGTAAAAAGAGCAGGCTACCCCTTATAATCACATTAATCATCGTCATCTTAATCGTGGCCGGAGCGGGCATAGCGGTCTATAGGCCCGGCCTCATATCCGGCCTGAATCTGCCGTTCATCTGGCAGACGACTCCAACGCCAGAGCCCACCGTGATGCCGACACCGGTGCCCACGGCGGAGCCTACGGCCACTCCGACCCCGACGCCGACGGCTCTGCCTGGAGGCGGAGACATTTATTACAATCTTCTGATGATCGCCCCGGCTATCAATGCCAGCGACCCGGCAGTCACAGGCTTTGTGGTGAACAACACGAATCAGACCGGGACCAGCTACGGTAACCTGTCCAAAGTGTGCGACCTGTTCGACGCCGTAAATAAAAATTGGTCGGAGACGAACGGCAACGGCACGCCCCAGAGCCTGAGCCTGAGCGTCGAGACTATGAAGGGCTCCCGCATGGACTACAGCGTCCTCATGGCCTCGCTCGTCGAAGCCCAGGGCATGGACGCCCGCATCGTGGCAGTGTACAACGACGCCACGAATACTTATATCTACTATCCGGAGGTCAAGGCCGCGGCGAACGACATGGACTATTATGACGTAAAAGCTTACCTCCGTGGACGATACGACATCCAGGACCCCTACGGCCAGACCAGCGGCATCGACCACTGGCTAAGCCTGAGCCCTGGCAAGACGCCCGGGGTCAAAGTGGACTCAAAGTACTCATACGCCGTGAACTCGAATAGCGAGATCACGCCAGTGTAGAAACTACCGGCGTGATCTTTTCTCCTTTTCCGCCTGTTTGCCCTCTTCGATGAGCCGCTTCACTTTTTGCCCGCCCTTGCGGCCGCCCATGTGGCCGGCCTCCACCACGGTCATCCTGCCCGAGCCTTTTTTATCATCGGCCATGTAAAGACCTGAAACACATGAATGTAAAACGTGTGCGACAGATTAAACCGGGGAAAGAGCACAGAAAAAATAAAATAAAACGAGCTATTTTAAGGCGTAAGCCTTACCCGGTCTCTCGGGAACAGGACGGCCTCGCGGATATTATTTAAATTCAGCATGGTCTGTAGCAGCCGTTCGGCACCCAGGCCCCAGCCCGCGTGCGGGGGCATGCCGTACTTGAACGCGTCCAGATAGAACTTAAAGCTCTCCGGGCTCAGGCCCTTCTCTTCCATCTTTTTCACCAGCATCTCATAGCGGTGCTCACGCTGGGCACCGGACGCGAGCTCCATGCGCGGGTGCATGAGGTCGAAAGCCTTACAGATCGACGGGTCGTTCTCGCAGGGCTGTGAGTAGAAAGCACGAATCGATGTAGGCCAGTCGACGATGAAGTAGTGCTCGCCGATGGCCTGTCCGACCGCGTGCTCGGCCTGGGTCGAAAGGTCGTCGCCGTACTCGATATCGGCGCACTCCGGGTCCTTCTTCGCGATCTCGATGGCATCTTTATAGCATAAGCGCTTGAACGGCGTCTTCGGCACCTGCAGGTCCACGTTGAGTACCTTAAGCTGCGCCTGGCAATGCTCCTTTACGTATCCGTATGCATAGGCTACCGTGTTTTCGAGGAGCTTCATGGCGTCCTCCTCGGTAGCGAATGACAGCTCCACGTCGATGGACGTGGCCTCGTTGAGGTGCTTCCGGGTGGCGTGCTCCTCGGCCCTGAATATGGGGCCGATCTCATACACCCGGTCCATGCCGCCCGCCATCATCATCTGCTTATACAGTTGCGGGCTCTGGTTTAGGAACGCCTCGCGCTCGAAGTACGATATCGGGAAGAGCTCGGTGCCGCCCTCGGTGGCAGTAGCCACGATCTTGGGGGACGCGATCTCCAGGCATCCCTGGGATGACAGGTAATCACGAATGGCCCGGATCATGTTGGCCCTGACGTAGAAGACTGCCGTGACCTCGGGACTGCGCAGGTCCATAAACCTCGCGTCGAGCCGGGTGTCTAATTCGGCAGGCACCTTTCCGGTGGGGTCCAGCGGCAGCGGGGCATCAGCCTGGGACAGCACCTCGATGGCGGTCGGGATAAGCTCATAGCCATTAGGGGCCTTCTCCATCGCCTTTACGTCGCCGGTAACGGAGACGACTGACTCGCGGCTTAATCCCTTAACCGTGTCGACGATCTCTTTTGAGACCTTTTTCTTGGGCATGGTGACCTGAACCAGCCCTTCCCTGTCCCTTAATATGAGAAAAGCGAGGCCTCCGAAGTCCCTGATCTCGTGTACCCAGCCGTTGACCGTTACGGCCGAGCCGTTCATGGCCGGCGTGATGTCCCTGGAATAGTGGGTCCTCTTCATTATTCGAACCTCTTTTTAACTGATCTTGCGTGTGCGTCGAAGCCCTCGATCTCTGCAAGGGCCGTGATCGTGTCCTTGATGCCCTCCAGGCCTTCCTTAGCGATGACCTGGACGCTTGTCGTTTTTATGAACTGCATGGTATTCATGCCCGAGAACACTTTCGCGTAGCCGCCCGTGGGCAGTACATGGTTGGCGCCACTGGCATAGTCGCCGGCGGCCACGGGCGCATAATCGCCCACGTAGACGGTGCCGGCGTTCCTCACTTTATCGAGCGTGCTCAGCGGGTCCCGGACCATGATCTCGACGTGCTCGGGCGCAATGTGGTTGCAGACCGCCACAGCCGCGTCGAGGTCGTCCAGCACATAGATGCCCATGCCGGCTTTTTCTATGATCTGTCTTCTGGGAGCGTTTTCCTTTTGCTTCTCGATCTCGATCTCCACGGCCTCGGCCAGAAGCTCCGATGGCGTTAATAATATAGACATCGCGTTGACGTCGTGCTCGGCCTGGGCGATCATGTCGGAAGCGATGAACGCCGGGCTCGCCGTATCGTCCGCGATGACCACGATCTCGCTGGGCCCCGCGGGCATGTCGATCTCGGCGGCGTCGCGCACGTACATCTTTGCCGCCGTGACGTAGATGTTGCCCGGCCCCACGATCTTCTCGACCTTCGGAATGCTCTGGGTGCCATAGGCCATGGCCGCGATGGCCTGGACGCCGCCCACCTTAAAAATATGGTCGGCGCCGGCCATGTCAAGCGCAGTGAGCGTGAGCGGGTGGATGGTGCCGTCCTTGCGCGGCGGCGTGCAGGCGATGATCTCCGAAACGCCGGCCACCATGGCCGGCACGATGAGCATGAGCGCCGTCGATGGGTACGAGCCTGTGCCTCCCGGCACGTATGCCCCAATCCTCTCCAGCGGCGTGAACTTCTGTCCCAGGCGAATCCCCGGGGAGGTCTCTGTGAGCCACATATCGCCGGAAGGCCTCTGGAGCACGTGGAAAGCCTCGATGTTGTCGATGGCCTTCTCGAGGTGGCCGATGGTCTCGTAGTCGATGAGCTCTACGGCGTTATACATCTCGTCCTCGGAAACCTCTAAGTCCCGGAGGTCCACGCCGTCGAACTGCTTCGTGTACTTTTTAACGGCTGCGTCGCCGTTCTCACGCACGTCGTCGGCGACCTTCTTCGCCGTGTCCATGGCCGACGCGATGCTCGTCCTGCGCCTGAAGACTTCCTGGAGCGCCGGGTCATCGACGCCATAAAGCTGCCTGATCATCGGAGAGCCTCATCCAACCATTCTTTTGCATTATACATAGCTAGGTATTCATTAAACTTTCTTATCCGATACCAAAAACTATTTTCTACTAAAGACGCCCTATCATTATTCTGAAATTTATCTTCGAAGTGACCTTATGATAGACCGTGAATGCCAGGCCGCGGCCAATAATCGCATTTCTATCCGTGCGGCGAAGGAGGACGATGTCGATAGGATGTATCGCCTGGAGCAGATGTGCTTCGACATCGAGGCTTTCTCGACGCTCCAGCTCCAGTACCTCATCAACACGAAGACGGCGATATCCTTCGTGGCCGAGGCTAATGGAGAATTTGCGGGCTTCATCATCGGCCTGACGAACCGCAACCGCTTCGGGAAGTATGGCCGAGTATACACGCTGGACGTGGATGACCGCTTCCGGCGTATGGGCATTGGCATGATGCTCATGGACGCGCTCATTGACGGGCTGCGCCAGGCGGGCTGCACGAACTGCTTCCTCGAAGTTAAGATGGATAACGATAAGGCCATTCCCCTTTATGAAAAAATGGGTTTCACGCGCTCCCGCATGGTGCCGAACTATTATTCGAACGGCGTGCACGCCTTAAAGATGAAGAAGTCTCTCTAGGACAGGCTTCCGGAGGCTGACATTTTTGATCTTTGCCCGTACTGCGATGATAGCACACGCCAGGTTCAGGAAGACTAGAATCGCCGAGATCAGCAGTGAAGCGTTTCCCAGCAGTTGGTGTACCTCGTATATATCTGTGCCCGGCGCATAATTTAGAGCGTATATCGCCGTGCGGAGGGCCACGAAAACGGGCAGCGGGGCATAATCCGATATGAGCGCGAAGAACGCCAGGAGCGTGGTTACCACCAGGCCCGCCATTTCCACCGATACCGAGCCTATGATTCCCGATACGTAAGAGTGCAAGGTATAAGCGTCGGTGCCCAGGGGATTCACATATATCTCGTAAACCTGGCCGCCCAGGCTTTTGACGACGAGTGCGTGGCCTGCCTCGTGTATATAGCCATAGGAAATGTTGGCGGCCCACAGGATAAATACAAAAGCTAGTATGGTGAGCGCGCCGTTTTTAAGCATAGAGGGTAGCTGGCGATTTTTCTTTAAATCCTTTTTCCTATTGGGGAAATAATATCGCTATTTCGCAGCGATAAGCGTAAAAAATGTTAAAAAGAGCCGACGCACGATAAAATATGGATTGAATTAATTATATCGTCCGAGCAATTGATGACATATTAATGGACTGGCCATAGGAGCGGAAATGCACGGCCGAAAAGCCGCATCGATGGATCATCCTGCTTTTATGCATTGCCTTAGCCGTAGTCTTGATTACACTCGCATACCTGTGGCATACGGCATAATGAAAAATTATTGCTATGTTAAATATCTGATTTTAAGTGCACGGAGTGTACGGAGGCACTATTCTCACCACAAAGGCACGGAGTTCACTAAGGCCCACAAAGCCTTTTTAAATGTAAGTTACAAAGGGCACAGAGCCCGCTTTTTGAACTTTTAAGATACAAAGGATACGAAGGCACCATGGAAAAAGTGCTATCATGTTCATTCCATCGTGCCATTGCCACCTTCGTGCCCTGATGTCAATGAACCGGCTTTGTGTACTTTGTATCTTAATCTAAAAAGAAAACTTTGTGAGCCTCCATGCCATCGTGCCTTTGTGGTGAAAATAGTGCCCTCAGTGCCCTTATGAAGCTTAAAATGCCGGAGCATTTTAACACAGCAAAAATGATTAAAAGGCATGTTCATTCGCGGTTTTATCGGAATAATCTATTTATATTATCTCTGTATTACTGGGGTAATATAGTGATATTATCATGCCGAAGATCAGCGTCGATATCCCGCAGGAGTTACTGGACGACCTCATGACCCATGTGGGCAAGGACAAGAAGTTCGTGAGCCAGTCGGACGCTGTCCGCACGGCAATCCGGAAGATGCTCGACTCGCTGGACGAGATCGACCGCCGTCACGGCAGGGTGGAATAAAATGGGATCCATAGTGCTTTTATCCAGCGGCCTCGACTCAGCAGTCGCTTTAAAGATAGCCTTAGACGCCTACGGCGTCGACCTTGCGCTGACGTTCGACTACGGGCAGAGGGCTGCGGAGAAGGAGATCGAGAGCGCCCGGAAGATCTGCGAGCGCTACGGCGTTAAGCACGTAGTGATAAGCGTCCCGTGGCTCGAGGACGTGACCTGTACGGCGCTCGTCAACCGGGGCGAGACTGTCCCGACGCCCACCGAGGCAGAGCTCGACGAAATAAAAGGAAAAGCGCTGGAGACGGCCCACGCCGTCTGGGTGCCGAACCGGAATGGGGCGTTCATCAACATCGCCGGAAGCTTTGCCGACGCCCTGAATGTCGATAAGATCGTCTGCGGGTTTAACGCCGAGGAGGGCGCCACATTCCCGGACAACACGCCGGAGTTCGTGGAAGCCATCAACAAGAGCCTTTATTATTCTACCGGGAACCATGCGAAAGTGGTCGCCCCGGTCATCGACCTGGACAAGGTCGCCATCATCAAGAAAGGCAAGAGCATCGATGCTCCGCTGGACTTGAGCTGGAGCTGCTACTTTTCGCAAGAGAAGCCCTGCGGCAGGTGCGAGAGTTGCATGCGCCGTGCCCGGGCCTTCAAGCGCGCCGGATTCGCCGACCCGTCGCTGGTGGTACCGTGAAGTGTATCATCGCCGACGAGCGCATCGACTACGACGGCAGCCAGATAGGCTCGCTGTGGGCTTATACGAAGTTCGAGGTGCAGGACGACAGTATCGTCTGCTTCCGGGGAAGCTGTAAGATACCATTGAAGCACATGATAGACGTCGAGGATAAGATCCACAACGAGAAGATCGAGTCGCCGGACATGCTGCACTTCATCGT
Source organism: Methanocella sp. (assembly GCF_035506375.1). NCBI lineage: Archaea > Methanobacteriati > Methanobacteriota > Methanomicrobia > Methanocellales > Methanocellaceae > Methanocella > Methanocella sp. Next base: position 18,228 of record NZ_DATJPM010000057.1, on the reverse strand, counting down.
GGAGCACTTCGACGTGCCGTCGCTCAAGGTCGCCTATGCCCGGCAGAGGCTTCTCGCGTGCATCGCGGGCGAGGTCTTCAAGGACATGGGCTATAAGGTGAGCCGCAAGGGCGACGACCTGTTCTATAATAATGCTAAATTATCTATCTCGATCGCGTCCACCAGCCAGGTGAGCTGTAAAATCCATTTCGGCATCAACGCCCGCTGCGACGAGTACATGAGCCTGGAAAAGATGGGCATAAAAGACGTGAATTCAGTACAGAAAGAGATAGGCCAGCGCTACGCGGCTGAATACGAGGACATCGAGCGAGATATTCGCAAGTCGAGGCCCCTGGAGGCTTACCAATGAAGTCGCCGATACGTGAGATTTTTCTGAGCGCGCAGGGCGAAGGGCCCTACGTGGGATACCGGCAGCTGTTCGTCCGGTTCCCGAAGTGTAATTTAGAGTGCCTGTACTGCGATACCCCGAAGGACTGGGGCCCGCAGAGCAAGTGCCGCGTCGAAACGGGGCCGGATAAGTTCGTGGATTACGAGAACCCGCTCTCCTCGGAGCAGCTCCTGGGCGTTATAAAGCTATACGAGCGCGTCCATTCGGTTTCGCTGACTGGCGGTGAGCCGCTGCTGTATGCGAAGTTCATTAAAGAATTAAAATCATCGAAGTTCCCGCTCTATCTCGAGACCAATATGACCCTGCCGGACGGGGCAAAAGAGGTGAAGGACGTCGTGAAATACGTCTCGGGCGACTTCAAGCTGAAAAACCAGTGCGACTGGAAAGGCCGCTACGATAAGTACTTCAACGACATGGCCCGGTCTTTCAGTATCCTGAGGCAGACCAGCTTCCGGGATTGTTTCTGCAAGATCATCGTTTCAGAAGATATCGATAGAGAGGACATGATGCATGCCATTGATCAGGTCAAGGACTGCATTACCGAATTAATATTACAGCCCGTTACGCCCGCTGGAGGTGTGGAAGCGGCCTCGCCGAAGCTGCTGCTGGAGCTTCAGGATATGGCGCTGGAAAAAGTCGAGAACGTCAGGATCATACCTCAGACGCACAAGATATGGGGTGCACTATGAGATTAGGGGTCATCGAGTATATTGACGCCGCGCACTACCTGCCCGGGCACGAGACATGCGGGCAGACGCACGGCCACACGTACAAGGTAGAGCTGATAGTCGAGGGCGAGAAGAAGGGCGCCGGCATGGTCATGGATTTCTACGATATGAAGTCCATCCTGCGGAAGGTGCTCGGCAAATACGACCACCGGTTGTTGAACGAGATTATCGAATACCCCAGCGTTGAGAACATCTGCGAAGCGGTGTATTCGGACCTGCAGGGCGATATCGCGCTGCCCTTCATGATCCGCATCTGGGAAGGCCGGGGCAAGTGGTGCGAGTTAGGCGACTTATAGATCTTTAATCGTCTATTTTTTTATATATAACCATTCATCCCTGTCGATCCCGGCTTGTTTTAATATTCTAGATAAAAGGTCGATACCAATGACTTTACTATGAGGATTGGGAATTGTGAGAGATATATTATCTTTCAACATATACGGGTGTTTTCCGCCCATGTAGGGCCCATCGAACCCTATTAGCCTTAATCGTTCGACAAGTTCGGCCTATGATACCGGAGATAATTTAGACACTGGCCCCAGCTTCCGGTCTCGATAATTCTTCTATGGTATGGCCGTCTATCGGTGGAATCGGTAAATTTTTTCTTAATCGTACGATTATCCATCCATCAATGACTTCGCGGAGATTTTCCCGGCATTCCTCTAATGTTTTTCCCGTTGCCCATACACCCTGTAAGCCTGGCACCTCGCCATAGAAGGGATCTTCGTCATTTATTATCTCATATTTTGCCTTTGACAGTGCGGCTTCAATATATTCGATGATCATATCGGTATCAATTCAAGTATTATCTTTATTATTCTATTAATTTTATCCTGTTTCGGGACCCGTCATAAAAAATGGGTCAAAATCATATCCCCGTATATCAAGGGTATTAAAAAACGGAGTTGGTATCGTGCAGGTCAAGGACGTAATGACGACGGGCATCGCATGCGTTGACACGAAATCTTCAGCGGCCGATACGGCGAAGAAGATGAGGGACCAGAATGTCGGCACGGTGTTGGTCGTTGACGGCAACCAGGTGGCGGGGATGATCACGGACAGGGCCATCGTGACGAAGGTAGTCGCAGACCGCAGGACCCGAGAAGCGCGCCGATCGGCGACGTCATGACGAAGCAGGTCGTTGGGTGCCGGGAGAGCGACGATATCATGGATGCGGTCAAGACGATGGGCGACATGAAAGTGAGACGGCTGCCAGTGGTCAACGACAGCAACCAGCTGGTCGGAGTAGTTTCGATCTCGGACATCGCCCAGGAAATGCGACCGGCGATGGACTCACTGTTCGACGAGCTCACCAAGGCGACGAAATAGCCAGTTTTATTAATTTTTTTATCGTTCTTTTTCCAAGCGTAGCTATAAGCTAAGACAAATTATAATTTTTATTATAATAATAAGTGATGTGGGTTATGGCTACGGTAGTCGGCAGTCAATTAGAGATCATTAAGGAGGACGTGTTGCGCATGATGGGCTGCGCCGGCCTGTCGATAGACGAGGCGGTCCGCTCGCTAGACGACCGGGACGAGGACGCTGCCCGTCGCGTGATAGACCGGGACAGGCAGATCGACGACCTCCAGAAGAAGATCGAGGTGGAATGCCTGGAAATGCTGGCGAAAAAGCCGGAGGGCAAGGACCTGCGTTTAGTTGCCGCCTCGTATAAGTTCGTGAGCGACATCGAGAGGATCGGGGACTACTGCACGGCCATTGCGAATGTTACTCTGGCCGTCGCGAACAAGCCTGTGACTAAAACAGCCCTGGACATCGTCAAGATGGGCAGGGCCGCGCACCATATGCTGAATATCTGCATGGAAGCTTACAAGGGAAACCCGAATGTCAATCTGGAAGAAGTGTTCGACGAGGACAAGGCCATCGACCGGCTGTATAACGATGCTTTCGTCGGGTCGATCTTGACCGTCCTGGAGGAGCCGAATACGGCCACGAACGTGATCTACGAAACCGTGGCCTCCAGGGCTATGGAGAGGATCGGGGACCATCTGACCGATATTGCCGAGAGGATCAGCTTCATCCGGACGGGGAACATCGTCGAGCGCAGCGAGCCCATGCACGTCCCCGAGTTCCCAGAGTGATGCCATGAAGATAAAGGCGGTCGTGTCGGACATCTACACCACGCTCATCAATATAAGGACAGACGAGAGCGATAAGGACCCATACCGGCGCCTCGCATCATATCTGAAATACCAGGGAGTCTACCTGTCGGCCGACGAGCTGAAGTGGTTCTTTTTCGAGAAGAAGGCGCTCCAGAAGAGGCAGAGCAAAGAGGCCTACCCGGAAGTCGACTATCGCCGGATCTGGGGTGAGATCCTCCGGGAAAACCAGTATTCGGGCGCCGACGCGGCGGCCATCGTGCCGGCCATCGTGAAGCTGCACCGGGCACTGACGGTCGAGAAAATTAAGCTTTACCGCGGGGTCTTCGAGACTCTGGCCTGGCTGAAGGGCAGATACAGGCTTGGCATCGTCTCGGACTCGCAGGTGGACCATTCTTACCCGGAGTTACGCATGCTGGGCATATTTGACTTCTTTGATACGATCATCGTATCTTCGGAGTTCGGCTTTCGAAAGCCCGACATGCGCCTGTTCAACGAATGCGTGGCCCGCCTGGGCGTGAAGCCGAAGGAAGCCGTCTATATCGGGAACGATACGTTCAGGGATATCAAAGGCGCACAGGACGCCGGGATGACCACGATTCTCATCATGACCGAGCATGGCAATAAGGATGGAAATGTCGCCACTCCCGATTTTACAATCGAGCATATCGACGAGATAAATGAAGTTCTCAGGATGCTGGAGAAAAAATGATGCATGGTCGTTCGAGGCTTTATCATTATGTAAAAAGCCGGAGGCTTGCGGATAAGGCAGGCTTTGACCGGCACCCCGACCTGCATGTCAGGCAGCTGGCCGGCTCCCATAACGTGTACCTGGTCTACGACGGCCGCAGTCACAGAAAGTGTATACTGAAGTCCTTCGGCGAAGGGGACCGGAAGTCCATCGGCCATATGGAGAATGAGTTTAAGCGATTGCGCCAGGCCGGGCGGATGATAGGCCGCAGGAGCTGGCTGCATGTGGCCAGGCCACTTTGCAAGAGCGGCGATGGTGACTTTTTTGTTGAAGAGTTCGTATCCGGGAGGGCGCTGGGCGACTACATGAAAGAGGCAATGGCACATGGACGTAAAATGGGGCTTTATGAAAAGCTCACCATGCTCGCCGGATTCTTTGCGCTGATGCATAAAAAGACTGAGCGATCGTCACATGTCACGCCGTCGAACATCCGGGACGAGCTGAAAAAGCATGCCCGGCAGGCCAGCCGGGGAGGCGCGTTTACGCCGCATGAGCTTAAGAGCATGGAGCAGCTCGTCGATAAGGTGACTTCTTACGGCATAATCAGCAAGGCTAGAAAAGGTCTCGTCCACGGCGACGCGAACCCGTCCAATTTTTTATACGACGATGACCGGCTGAACGTCATCGACATGGAACGGTCAGGCTATAGAGACCCCGTATACGACCTGGGTATGATGGCCGGCGAGCTTTGCCATTATGCCATGAAATACGGGGGCGACCCGTATAAGGCCGATCCCTTCATCGGCCACCTCTACTGGACCTATGCGGGTAACTTTAAGGACCAGCACGGCACGTTCATCCGCCTGACTAAGAGGAATCCGCTCTACATGGCCAACTCGTTACTGCGCATCGCCCGACACCCGTTCTTCAGCCCGGAATACAAGCGCAGACTGGCCTACCATGCCCGAGTGTGCTTAGAGAGCTTAAAATGATATGAAAAATAAAATTAAGCTTTTTCGATCGACTTTCGTTGATTTGTTCTGTTATCTTTGCGATGCACGTATAGCCCTCGGTTTTTCAACACTAAAACACGAATCCTTTATATCCCACGTAAGGGCACGAATATCACAAAAGCTCATGCCGGGCGTTCAAAACACGAAACAACATCCCCAAGAGCCCCAAATCACTAAAAGACTGAAACACAAGAACGGCATGTTAGTGAATGCTTTCTCTTGTGTTTCATTTTCTTGGAGAGGTTCGTCTCTTTGAGAGGTTGTTTCGTGTTTTGACGCTAAAGCATGTACCTTAGTGATTTTCGTGCCCTTACGTGGGATATAAAAGAATTCGTGTTTTAGTGTTGAAAAACCGGAGGCTGTACGAAAGTCGATAAATTTATTACAATTATTGTGAGGGAGCTTGTATTCTGAAAACAAGTTTATACAAGTAGTTGCAATAAATGAATAGGAGATTTTCATGCCAGGACTCTTAAGCAGGCTCACCGCCACCATCAAGGCGAAGCTTAGCAAGCTCCTCGACATGTTCGAGGACCCGAGGGAAACGCTCGACTATTCATACAAGCGTCAGCTTGAGCTGCAGACCGATGTGAAGAAGGGTGTCGCGAACGTCATCACGGCGCGCAAGCGCCTGGAAATGCAGAAGAGCAAGCTGGAAGCGAACATCACAACGCTCAACGACCAGGCCCGCGAGGCCGTGGCTGCCGGCCGCGATGACCTTGCATCCATAGCCTTACAAAGAAAGATGGACATGATGACACAGGTCGACTCGCTCGCCCAGCAGATCCAGGACCTCCAGAGGCAGGAGGACAAGCTGAACGATACGGCCAAGAAGCTGGACACCAAGATCGAGCTCTTCCGCACGGAAAAGGAGACCATCAAGGCCCAGTACTCTGCCGCCGAGGCCAAGGTCAAGATCACCGAGGCCACCACGGGCATCGGCGAGGAGATGGCGGACGTCGGCTATGCCGTCGAGAGGGCGAAGGACAAGACTGAGGAGATGCAGGCCCGCAGCGAAGCGCTCGACACCATGGTCGAGCAGGGCACGCTCGAGGACGTCATGGGCAACAAAGACCTCGTGAGCCAGGAGCTGAGTAAGATCAAGAATGACGCGGCAGTTAAAAAAGAGCTGGAGACGCTGAAGATGGAGGTCAAGAAATGATCATCCGTATCATGAACGAGAACCAGTACGTCGTGCCATCGCTGTACTATGACGACATCAACAGGATCGACAACGAGATCGTCAAGCTTATCGCTAAAGATGACGAGAAGGGCTTCCATAAGGCATACAAAGAGCTCATCGACATCGTGCGGAAGAACGGTGTGCCGATGGACGTGAAGACCCTGAAGGAGTCCGACCTCATCATCCCGCCGGCCGACCTATCGTTCAAAGAGGCGAAGAGGATATTCGTCGGCGAGGGATTGATCCCGGGATAACCACTCGCTATTCACCACGGCGGCACGGCGAACACGGCGATTTTTATATCCTAAAGGGGGGCTGATGCCCCCCTCGAAGATCCCCATTTTTATTCGGGATTTAGTTTAAATATATATTATAGAACGAGCCTACGAATTCCGTCTTTTAACCGATAAGCGTTAAAGTTAATTAAATAGCCAACTCTATGTCCGGTCAATTTTAAGTAAGTTAAAACTTGGGCCTCATGAATTGGTGCTAGCTTTTCGATTGATTTTACTTCCACCAAGACTAAATTTTCGACTAAAATATCCAGGCGAAGTTCTCCATCAAGATATATGTCTTTGTATTGAATTGGGACCTTTACCTGTTTTTCCACTAACAAGCCCTTTTTTCTAAGTTCATAGATTAAACAAGTCTTATATACGCTTTCTAATAGTCCCGGCCCAAGAGTCTTATGGACTTCAAATGCTGCATCAAGGATCGTTGTTGCAATATCATTTACATTCTTTGGGATCGGTTCAATAGATCGATGCGACTCATTTTCTAATATATCGTAATACCTCAATTTGTTACCAAGTAATTACTTATTTACATTTATATGTAATTAACTTATTAGCTATTTTAAAATTTCAAATATGGAATTTTTTAAATGGGGTCTCTCAAGGGCAAAGCACCTTGAGATTAAAAAATCGCCGTGTTCGCCGTGCCACCGTGGTGTATAGCGAGTGGCTAGAATGGTATTCCCCAGATAGGGAACCAATAATCTAAGCTGTCCATGGGCAGTTCCTCCATGACCAGTAGCCGCAGGCGATATTCGAGCTGAGAATCCCGCTCGTTACCTCTCGGAGCGAATGGATAAAACGCGGCACGCCGATAGTTATAGATCCAGTATACGGGCAGATCGCCCTGCTCGAAACGAAAAATAGCCGCAGTAATATGGTCGCTGAAGCCGCCCTCGATGAGTAGCTGGCTCGCCAAGTAGACATTGGACACGGCATTGGCGAGCGTATCGCTGTCGATAAGCACCCAGGTGAAGCCGTACTGGTCGCCGGTGACCTTGTAACTCGCCAGGAACGCGGTATTCTCAAGCACCTTGATGATGCCCGACTTCATATCCCCGGAGTGAATGTCCCCTGTAGAATGAAAACAGACGCCGGCCTTACCACTCGGCTCCACGTTCAACTGGCCCATGGTAACGGCGACGGGAGACAATTTAAAAAGGTCGTCGACCTTCGGGGGAGGAATTCGCTTAGGTTTGAAAAAGTCCAGGAGGCCCATATGGCTCACTGTTCGCCCATCGTCCTCTCCAGGCGTTCAAGCTGGCTTATACGCTTTTCAAGGCTCGGGTGCGTGGCGAACAATTCAAGGATACTCCGGCCCGAGAGCGCCGGCACGATGAAGAACTGGTTCAAGCCCTCCTCGCTCCTGAGGTCCTTTTTCGGCATGCGGTCCATCTGGCCGCTGATTTTTAATAGCGCGCTGATGAGCCAGGACGGCCGGCGCGTGATATAGGCCGAGCCCCGGTCGGCGGCAAGCTCCCGGTACCGCGAAAGCAGGCGCGTCAAAAGCAGGCTGACGCCGTACACGATCAACGACAGGACATAGACGATAACGAGGCCGCCCCCTCCGCGCTCGTCCCGGCTACGGGCACCCCCATAGGCGAAGGACATGATGAAATAGTACGCCACAGTCGAAATAAAGCTGGCAATGGTCATGACCGCGACGTCCCTGTTCTTAACGTGGCTCAGTTCGTGGGCCAGCACGGCGACGATCTCGTCCTCGTTCAGCCGGTTCAGGAGACCCTGGGTGGCCGCGATGACCGAGTGCTTCTGGCTCCTTCCGGTCGCGAAAGCGTTGGGGACGTTCGTGGGCACGATGGCCACCTTCGGCTTTGGCAACCCGGTCTCGGCACAAAGCCTGTCGACGATCGCATGAAGCCGGGGCGCCTGCTCGGGCGTGACGATCTTTGCCCCGCTGCTCGCCAGCACGATCTTATCGGAAAAGAAGTACTGGATGCCCATCATTACGGCGGCGATGACCATGAGCGAAGTGAGGTCCACGCCCATCCAGTACAGGATCGTTAAAAATCCTAAGTATACTGCTCCCAGGATGAGCAGCGTCAGGAACATCCTGAGGCTCAGGCCCAGGTCGGCCGGCCAACGCACCACCCGTTCGTTCATCCAATCTTTTTTAGGGAACCGAATTAAAAGCCATTATGCCTATTTAATGAGGAAAAACACGACGGCCACCATCGCGTATAACGCTATGAGCTGGGCACCCTCAAGCCAGTTAGACTCCCCATCCGCCGATATCATGTTCGCGATGACCACCGAGGCGATGACCGCCACCACCTCGAACTCGTTGAAGACCAGGTTCATCGGGTTGCCCCACAGCCGGCTGACGAAAACAAAAACTGGCGCGATCCGGAGAGCTAACCGGGTGCAGCAGCTCAGCGGCGAAGCTGATCGGTATAATAATGAGCAGGGCGCCCATTATCGTGTCCTGGTCAAGCTTCATCAGAAGCAGTAATAGGCCGAAGGCCAATATAAAATTTCCCGGCCCAGCTTTAGGTAACGGGTCCGGGAGCTTTTTTTGCCGTATTTATCTGTGAATATCGCGAATTTTAGGAACATTGGTTTTGAATACGGTTTAATCCCTGCGCTCCGGAATCATCAACGGGGTGGATTAATGATATTTTCCGTCATTAAGAAGCCCCTTGCATTCCTGCTAATCCTGGCCATCGTTGGCGCCATTTCTCTCATGGCGGTCAACAGCGTCAGCGGCCAGGTACAGGACCAGGGGGCAGATTATAGCGGCGGCTATGCCATACCGGGCGTGCCCGGCATCAGCCTGGGCTCCGGGACTAACACCGTCGCGCTGTCCGTAAGCATAGCTTCCAGGCAGGATAGCCAGATCTATTTCCAGGTGAACAGCTTTGCGATTATGGACCAGCAGACTCAGACGTTCAAGGTATACGACCTGAGCAACGCGATGCCGGGCATCATGGATACCGGCAGTAACATGGTGCAGATCGATATCGGCAAGCTTCAATCGTCCATACGGTCGACGAGCCAGGCGAGCATGGACGACCTGTACAGCGTTATGCGGCCGTCAGTCAACTCGCTGATGGTGCTCGCCGACATTTCGCAGCAGGGCCAGCAGGGCGCTAAGACGACTTTCCAGGTGCAGAGCCTGAAGGTCATCATGCCTGATGGCCAGACCAATGAGTTCGACCTGAGCCAGCCCATGCCCATCGTGATCGACAGCATGGCGCGCAGGATCTTCGCCGTGGGCTTCGACCAGATGTATTCGCTGGTGAACACGTACATAGTGAACATACAGAACAACTATTACACTGAGATCAATTACAACATCGTCACCGGGCCCGTCGTCGTAGTCACACCGCCGGTCGCGTACCCGGTGCTGACGCCGATCCGGTTCCCGGCAGCATGGCCTGTCTATTACCCGGTGCCCATACCGGTGCCGATCCCGGTGGTAACGATGAAGCCGCATCCGCCGTCGATAACTCCGTCGGCCCATCCATCGATGAAGCCGACCATGAGCCCGACGGGCAAGCCCACGGTCTCGCCGACCATGAAGGCGACGATCTCGCCGACCGGCAAGCCGTCGATGGGACCATCGGTTAAGCCTACGGTATCGCCTACGATGAAGCCAAGCATCAAGCCGACCTTCGGCCCGACCAAGATCGTAACTCCAACGACCAAGCCGACCTTCGGCCCGACCAAGATCGTTACTGCAACTGCGAAGCCTACAATCGGAGGCGGCGGTAAAGTACCCACAGTCTATAAGCCGGTTACGTCTTACAAGCCGACTTTGAGCGTCGGGGGCAAAGTGCCTACCACGTACAAGCCAATAACGACCTACAAGCCGATTATAGGCGGCGGAGGCAAAGTTCCGACGGCATACAAGCCGATGGCGACGAAGAAGCCTTAGGCTAGAATAGATTTGACGGTGCACAGCGATACTACCGTGCGCCCTTTTTTTTCATTGCGCAAAGATTAATGCCCCCGACACCCTAATATGCCTTCAATGATCAAGCCGGACTTTAAGGGCGGGCTATTGCCCGTCATCGTGCAGGACGCAAAGACCCTGGAGGTCCTCATGTTCGCCTACATGAACGAGGAAGCCTTCCGCATGACCGGAGAGACGAGGCTGGCACATTACTACAGCCGGAGCCGGCAGAAGCTCTGGAAGAAAGGCGAAGAGTCCGGCCACGTACAACACGTGAAAGAGATCCGCATCGACTGCGATGCCGACTGCCTATTGTTACTGGTCGAGCAGGAGACGGCAGCGTGCCATACGGGTTACGTTTCGTGCTTCTACCGGGATATCGATGGCCGCATCGTGGGCAAAAAGGCCTTCGACCCCGGCGAGGTCTACCATGCAGGCGTGCGCAAAACAGAACAATGATTTATCATTTTCACTTTCATATAGGTGTATAGAATGAAACTAGTCCCCGACACGAGCGTTATCATCGACGGCCGCATAACGAGAAAGGTCGAGTCCGGCGAGTTCAAGGGAGCGCTCATAATCGTCCCTGAGGCCGTCATTTCCGAGCTGGAGATGCAGGCGAACGAGGGCAAAGAGATCGGCTTTAACGGCCTGGAAGAGCTGAGAAAGCTGCAGGACATGGCCCGGGAAGGCAGGATCAGCATCGAATTTTCCGGGAGCAGGCCGACGTTGAACCAGATCAGGCTAGCCCCCGGCGGCGAGATCGACGACATGATCCGCAACATCGCAGTGGAGAACGATGCCACGCTCGTAACGAGCGATAAAGTACAGGCCAGCGTGGCCCGGGCAAAAGGCATTAATATCATTTACCTCAAGCCCGACGTCGAGGAGCTCGGCCGCCTGGAGCTTTTGGACTATTTCACGGAAGACACGATGTCCGTTCACCTGAAGGCCGACGTCGTGCCAATGGCTAAACGGGGCAGAATCGATGATATGAAGCTTGTCCCGGCGGGCAATGAGAAGCTGACGGATAAGCAGCTATTGCTGATGGCCCACGCGATCCTGGAGAGGGCCAAGCAGGACCCGAACGCCTTCATCGAGATCGAGAAGAACGGCGCCACCGTAGTGCAGCTCGGTAACATGAGGATCGCCATCGCCACGCCGCCGTTCTCGGACGGCGTCGAGATCACGGTGGTTAGGCCCGTAGCCCGCCTGAGCCTGGAGGACTATCGCTACAGCGGCACCTTCAAGGACCGCATCATCGAGAAGCGGAGGGGCATTCTCATATCGGGCCCGCCCGGCGCCGGGAAGTCCACGTTCGCGCAGGCATGCGCCGACTTCCTGTTCGAGCACGACTTCATCGTGAAGACCATGGAGTCGCCCCGGGACCTGCAGCTTCCGGAAGCCATCACGCAGTATGCGCCCCTGGACGGAAGCATGGAAAATACGGCCGATATACTGCTTTTAGTCCGCCCGGACTACACGATCTACGACGAGCTTCGCAAAACGTCGGACTTCGAGATATTTTCCGACATGCGCCTGTCGGGCGTGGGCATGATCGGGGTAGTCCATGCCACGAGGGCTATTGACGCGATTCAGCGCTTCATAGGCCGTGTCGAACTAGGCGTCATCCCGCAGGTAGTCGATACTGTCGTATTCATCGACCACGGCGTCATCGAGAAAGTCTACGATGTCGAGTTCACGGTAAAGGTGCCCGCCGGCATGACCGAGTCGGACCTGGCCCGGCCAGTCATTAACGTTAAAGAGCTGGAGTCGGGCCGGGCGGAGTACGAGGTCTATACCTTCGGCGAGCAGGTGGTGGTCATGCCCGTCGGGGCGGAAAAACCACAGAAGGCCTTGCGAAAGGCCGACGAAAAGGTCGTCATGAGAGAGGTCGCCAGGTTCGCGAGGGGCCCCGTCGAGGTCGAGATGATCGGGGACAACAAGGCGATCGTAAGGGTAAGGGAAAAAGACATTCCAGCCATTCTGGGAAGGGGCGGTAAGACCATCGGCCAGATCGAGCGGGCGGCCGGCGCTCACATCGACGTGCGCCCCCTCGAAGAGGGCAGGGGAATGGCCGCCCCTGAAGAGCATGGGATTACTATCCCCGTGGGCGTCCAGGAGGTCAAGAAGCACGTCATCATGGATCTTGGAAAGAAGTTTGCCGGGCAGACCGTCGAGATACTCGCCGGAGGCGATTATATTTTTACCGCGACCGTCGGGCGCGCCGGAGTCATCAAGATCCCGCGGGGCTCCAGCCTCATGGACCGTATCTTAACGGCAGAGGGGAAGGGAGAAGATATCACCGCCCGCATCGTCTGAGGCACACGATTTATTATATGAAAATAAGTTGCAGTCGCCTTGGTGTATACTCCGTGCCGCTTGGTGATTAAATAAGAATTGGTATGGCTTGGAGTAACCTTGGTGCCGCTTGTAAGCAAATGGTTTCAACCCTACCAAGTTTACATTAGGCCGCATCAATCGATTTTATATTCACCAAGTGGCACGGAGTTTATACCAAGTGGCACCTAATTTTTTTATTTAGAATATTACTTTCGGAGTGCTTGCAATTAAGTTTTATAGGATTGTACTCTTAGTAGGGAATGGCAATGCAAAAACAACCCATTGCCTTGAGATGATTCGATGAGCTTACGATTTGCGAAAATTACTAAGGAAAACGTGGACGACCTGATGAGCATGTGCGGCAACCAGCCGGGAATCAACAAGGTCCCTGGCCTGGCCGAGGGCAGAAATGCCCGTAGGCAGTGGCTGCTGGACACCATAGAGAAGTTTGGTACCGTCGGCATGCTGGCATATGGCGATAGCGGCGTCCGAGGGTTCGTCGAGTGTGTTCCGGCCTCGGCACACCCGATGGGCGTATTTTCGCCGGACGTGAAGAGGACGGCCGTCATCGACTGCGCCTGGTACGCGCAGAAGGGAGAAGAGCCGTTGGGGCTTGCCGTAAGGAAGGCCATCCTGGACGAGATGTTCGCCACGAAATTCTTCGACAAGCTGCTTGGGAAGAAGTGCCGCTACGTGGACGTTTTGACACTGAAGAACGCCCCCATCATGCAGTACGATTTCTACAAAGACTACGGCTTCAAGGATGCCGTCGAGTTCCAGGGGCATGCGACCCCTAGATTCCTGTTACGATATCCGGTGCTCGGGGACGCCGTGGAGCCGAAAATAGAACAGCTCAGCTTCGACTGCGGCGCCGGTAAGAACGTGCTGGTCATCGGCACCTATAGCCAGTGCCACCTGCCCCACATGATCGCAGAAAAGGTAGGGAAAGCGGTGGAAGGCATCGACGGCCTCATGGTGAAGGTGATAGACTACTGGGAGACCGGCACGCCGGCCGTCTGTGAGGCATCGATCAACGGCCTCCCGGCGTTCGACGGCCCGGTGTATTTCATGGATGAAGAGACCATCAGGGAGACCGTGAGATCAAAGATGGTCAAATAATATCTTTTTAAAAAGAAAAATAAAAATTGGCATGCTAGGTTTTTCCAGTGACGTTAATATTTTTCTCAGCGTATGATAGGCCGTTCCGCCGGCGAGGTGAGCCAGAGGTATAGCGGGTAAAGCATATAGATCGCGGCCAGGCCGACGACGATGTAGATAAGCTTGGTCAGGACGCTCGTCGCAACTGCGCCGAATATGGCTTCCACGACGTTGACGCCAAACGCTACCAGTAACCAGTTCAGGCCGCCGATGATCAATAAGATGGCCGATATTATTAGCAAGGGGTCTCTCTTAGTCATATAGAATCACCTAATTATGAAAATTAGTAACCAGATATTTATATATTATTAAATATTATGTTAGCAAATCCGGCATAGAGCGCCTTTAGAGTGGGTGCCGGTCAATAAGCCGGCCTGGGAATAAGCGCCGTTTTCCGCTTGCCCATTCGTAGAATTTATATATCAGGATATACTAGTAAGATGCGCGTGTTTTGGGCGAGTGGCCTAGCCAGGACATAGCGCCGGCCTCCTAAGCCGGATACCGTGGGTTCAAATCCCACCTCGCCCGCTACTCGCGGAAGGGCTTCTTTTTATAAGTCGTTAATTTTTACATATTCGTGGGTCGACGCCAGCCTGACGGCTGGCTACTCGGCGTTCCGGTTGCTGGCTAGAGGAGGTCTTTCTTTTCGCGGGTCGACGCCTGCCTGACGGCTGGCTACTCGGCGTTCCGGTTGCTCCGATGTCCGTGCCGGGCTTGCACCAAGCTCGCACGGGCCTTCGGCCGTGCTCGCTAGCAAGCCCTAAGCGACGTTTTACCCTCCGGGAAAAGCGTCCATTGCCCGGCCATCTCCGCATCGGCCTGCTGGCCGTCTGATGCCCGGAACGCCTCGACGACCGCGTTTAGATATTTAAGCTTGAATTGTCACTTTTCGTAATGCCGGTGAAAAATGAAAAAAGATGTTTATTGCCGCGCATCATCCTGCCTGTTGAAGGGGGTTTATTATGGCGACAGTAGGTATGACGACCAGGGACATCGATCCCATAGCAGGCGCATTTCTTGAGAAGATCAACGCATCGAAAGGGCCCCAGATCTATCAGATGACCCCGGAAGATGCGCGGAACACGCTGGCGAAGGTACAGGCTGTGGATGTGCCCCGTATGCCCGTCGACATCGAAAAAATGGCGCTTCCCACCGGTCCCGAGGGCAGCGTCAACGTGCATATTGTGAGGCCGAGGGGTAGCGTTGAGACCCTCCCGGCCATCATGTATTACCATGGCGGCGGATGGGTGCTGGGCGATTTTAACATATTCGAGCGCCTTGTTAGCGAGATTGCGAATAAGGCGAACGCTGCCGTCGTATTCGTAGATTACTCCCGGTCGCCGGAATCAAGATATCCTGTAGCCATCGAGGAGGATTACTCCGCGCTGGATTATGTGACCAGTAACGGCAGCGATCTGAACATCGATGCGTCCAGGCTGGCCATCGCCGGCGACAGCGTAGGGGGGAACATGACAGCGGTCATGGCGATGCTGGCAAAGGAGAGAAAAGGCCCGAAGATCGGGCTACAGGTGCTGTTCTATCCGGTGACGGACGCCAGCTTCGAGACGGGCTCATACAGGCAGTTCGCCTCTGGGTACTGGCTTACCCGGGAGGCGATGAAGTGGTTCTGGGACAATTATCTGCCGGATAAGGGCGAAAGGAAGAATCCCATGGCCTCGCCGCTACAGGCCTCGGCCGATCAGTTAAAGGGGCTGCCGCCGGCGCTGGTCATTACCAACGAGTACGATGTCCTGAGGGACGAGGGCGAGGCGTATGCCCATAAGCTCATGGAGGCCGGGGTCGATACGACCGGAGTGCGATTCCTG
This sequence comes from Methanocella sp., assembly GCF_035506375.1. Taxonomy (NCBI): domain Archaea; kingdom Methanobacteriati; phylum Methanobacteriota; class Methanomicrobia; order Methanocellales; family Methanocellaceae; genus Methanocella; species Methanocella sp. The sequence goes on along the minus strand of NZ_DATJPM010000057.1, from coordinate 2,572 downwards.
GGGATCATCCACGACATGGTCATGCTTAACGCGCTTGCGAACACGCCCGCCGTGAGGGGTGCTATCGACCTTGCCAGCGGCATGCTGCGCAGGTCGTTATCAAAATGACCACCTCTCTGGCACAAGAAGGTTTTTGTACTATATAGGCCCCCATATACTATACTGGCAACCTTTTGGTGCCTGAAGGAATGAAAAAAATACATATGAAAACTCAAAAATGTGAGGACTGCGGGAATGAGCTGTTCTTTCCGCAGCGCATAATAACGAACGGGCAGATGAAGACCGTGTGTTTTCATTGCTGCCTGGAGTATTTGAACAGGAAGAACAGGCCGGCAACATCGGCCTGAAACAATCTTTTTAATTCAATATTCGCATACAATAATTAGCTTAACTCATTATTATGCAGTGTTCTTGCTCGCATGGCCCTCCGGCTGGTATCACGAACCTCTCGAAATGATTGAAAACATGAATTTTATTTTTTAGAACACAGCATAGGGTAAGGCGATGGGTAACAAACAGAGGGCTTTGCGCGATATGTTAAAAATTATGAATGGTTCTCTCGCATCTTCTGGTAGATCATCTTGACTTCATCTTTAGTCAGTGCAGGCTCCCCTGTCTTTTCATCCACCGGTATGTTCTCCATGAACTCGGTCATGACCTGGAGGTGGACGATGTTGCGCATCCGGGGATTGGCGATTTGCGACAGGCCCTTCTGATGGGCGGCCTTCATGCCCTCCTCGTCGTAGACGCCGCCGTACTGCGCCAGGTACGTTTCCTTGACCATGTAGAAGATGCGGCTGTCTACCATGCGCTCGAGGTCCGGCACCAGGATGAGATCATCGGGCTGCCTGTGGGCTGCGCACCCGGGGTTCCCCGGCTTCATCTCTTTCTTCTGGACTTGCGAGAGATCGAAGCAGGAGTGGCTGTTCGGGTAGAAGGAGCAGAAATCGGAGCGGGCCTCGTAGATGGTGCACTTCTTGTCCTTGAGGAACTTGCAGCCGCCCTCGATGTTCATGGCAAAGGTGTAGGCGCCGTCCTTCTCGATGACCTGGACGTATTTTTCAAAGAATTCCTTCGGCGTGATGCCCAGCTTTTCGGACATGCGGAAGATGTCGGTGATGTGGAGGTCGACGAGCGCGTAGATGCTGCAGCAGGCGCCGCAGGCGTCACAGGGGAAGGTCGTTCTGTCCACGACTTTGTATTTGTTTCGGATGATGAGTTCGTCCATGGCCTGAAAAAGGAAGGACATTGGACCATTTAAAGGTTTCTCAGCCGGGCTTTCCAGCAATAGTATGATATGGTCCTTAAGCCATAACTATGATGGGTATTCTATGCAAGCGATCTGGACCGGTAACTTAGCCTTTGGCACTATCCTCATCCCCGTGCGCATGTACGCTGCCAGCGAGGAGCTCCGCGTACCCTTCCACTTAGTCCACGCGGAGGACGGCGGCCGGGTGAAGTATAAGAAGGTGTGCGAGCTCGACGGCAAGGAGCTCCACATGAGCGATATTCACAAGGGCTACGAGATAGGCGATAAGATGCTCCAGTTCACCGACGAGGAGCTCGAAGAGCTGCGGCCCGTCCTGTCAAAATCGCTCAAGATCCTGGGCTTCTGCGAGCGTGAGGAGGTACCGCTGATCGCCCTCGATAGGCCGTTCTACCTCGGTACAGAGTCACGCAAGAAGGGCGTCGCACAGCCATTTGCCTTAGTGAGGAAGGCCATGGAGAAGAGCGGCAAGGTCGCCATCGTGAGCTGGGTCACCCGGGCCTCGGAGCAGATCGGCATGATGATGCCCTACGAAAAGGGGTTCCTCATCAAAGCCATCCTCTATGCGCAGCAGATCCGGCCTTTCTCGATGGTCGAGGTGCAGGAGGGCAAGGTCAGCGACGAGCTCGTGGATAAGGGCAGCATGATCATCGAGCGCATGACCTTCAAGTTCGATTACGCGTCCTACAAGGAGTCCTATTCACAGGCCTTACGCGAGATTATCGAGGCGAAGTCCATGGGCAAAGAAGTCAAAATCGAGCCCGTCGTGAAATCGGCCGAGGCCAGGTCACTGGAAGCCGAGCTCGAAAGGATGCTCGTTTAATTTTTTACATCCATGTGAAGTACGTGAGCCGCAAAGACCAAGTGATACAAAAAGTTTAAAATATTTTTGCTGCGTTGAATATTGATAGGTCATTGTTTAGCAAGTAGTCTTATTTTTATCGTTTGCGTAATAGCCAAATTTATCGATAGTTTCCGATTATCTTTTTCAATTTTTATGCTTTGTTGAATATGCCTTTTTAAGTCTCAGAGTGTACAAAGGACACTATTTTTCACCACAAAGGCACGAAGAGCACGGAGGCCCACAAAGTCTTTTTTATAATTAAGAGACAAAGGGCACAGAGCCGCTTTTTGAACTTATAAGATACAGGATATGATGACACAGGGGCAAAAAGTGCTCTTGTTCATTCCACTGTGTCTTTGTATCCTTCGTGCCCTGATCGCCAATGAACCGGCTTTGTGTACTTTGTAACTTAATCTAAAAAGAAAACTTTGTGAGCCTCCGTGCTCTTCGTGCCTTTGTGG